>CALGTU010000100.1 GCA_937901465.1 uncultured Clostridia bacterium
TCTGCGGTTCACTTTATTTCGCAGAAAAAATAAGAAAAGAATTTATTGAATAAAAAAATATCCCGTAAGGAAGAAGAAAGTTCCTTACGGGATTTTTTATTTTATGATATTGCCTATAACTACAACAAATCCTGCCGATACAAGAGAGAGTATAAGACTTATAACGGTTCCTATCAGACTTTGCTTTATATGAAAAAGATAGTTGTGATATTCTTCTGTTAAATCTTCCGTTCCTTTTATTATCTTGCTTTTATCGTGACAGAATATCATACAATCCATAACTATAGCGTCATACCAGGTTATAGAAAGCGAGATAGCGAGAACAGAAAGAAAACTGCCTATGAATTCTTTTTGTCCGTTTACATATATCATTATAAAAGCGATGAGTACCGAAAAAACGAAAACACCTACAACTTTTCTTATAATCTCTTTCTTGCTGAAACGACTTTTCTGTTCTTTCGGGATAACTCCCATTTCTCGGAGTCGCTCTCTTACTTTCGGAGGATAACTTCCTGCCATAAGAAGATTATCTTTTTTGTGGATAAGAGCTATCAGCAGATGAAACACAAGACAACAAACAATACATTCGATTATAAGTATCATATTTATCTTACCTTTCCACATCTCATAGCATTGAGTATTGCGATAACCGAAACACCTACATCGGCGAAAACCGCAAGCCACATATTAGCGATTCCGAAAATGCCGAGTATCATTATTATTCCTTTTACCAATAATGCAAAAACAATATTCTGCATAACAATACTCATAGTCTTTTTAGAAAGCTTTACAGCGAGAGAAATTTTAACAGGGTTATCATCTGTAATGACAACATCGGCAGCCTCGATAGCAGCATCAGAACCAAGTTCTCCCATAGCAATTCCGACATCGGCCATAGTAAGAACAGGTGCGTCGTTTATTCCGTCGCCGACAAATACAAGAGAACTGTCTTTATGCTTTTCCTTTAAGAATTTTTCGACAAAAGATACCTTGTCGTCAGGCAAGAGTTCAGAATAGATTTCTTTTATACCCAAACTTTCACCTACACTGTCAGCAACTTCTTTTCTATCGCCCGTAAGCATTATCTTCCGGTTGACGTTAAGTCTGTCAAGCTCCTTAAGAGCAGTTTCTGAATTTTCTTTTATCTCATCTGATATAACTATATATCCCGAGAAAGTTTTATCGATAGCAATATAAACAATTGTTCCTGCCGATATGCATTCCTTGTATTCAACACCGATTTTTTTCATCAGTTTTTCGTTTCCTACAGCAACTTCTTTTCCGTCAACAACGCTTATAACGCCATGACCTGAAATTTCTTCTGTTTCAGAAACACAGTTTTTCGAAAGTTCTTCAGAATAAGCTTCTCTTAAAGAAACAGAAACTGGGTGGTCTGAAAAACTTTCCGCAAGAGATGCAAAACGGAGCAACTCTTTTTCACTGTATTTTTCAGAGTGTATTTCAGTAACCTTAAAATTCCCTTTTGTAAGAGTACCTGTTTTATCAAAAACAGCAATTTCTGCTTTCGATAAACTTTCTATACAAGTGCTTCCTTTTATGAGAATTCCTTTTTTAGATGCACCGCCTATTCCGCCAAAGAAACTTAAAGGAACAGAAATAACAAGTGCACAAGGGCAGGATATAACAAGCATAATAAGTGCCTGTTCAACCCATTCAGCCCATTCTCCGTCAAAGAATAAAGGTGGAATAACAGCTATAAGAACAGCAAGGATTATAACTGCGGGAGTATAATATTTTGCAAACTTTGTTATAAAGTTTTCTGATTTTGCTTTTCTCATAGAAGAATTTTCTACAAGGTCAAGAATTTTCGCAACAGTTGAGTTGTCATAGGTTTTTGTTGTTCTTGCCTTTAAAAGTCCTCTTCCGTTTATACAACCGCTTATAAGATTATCGCCTTCGGCTACATCGCGAGGAATAGATTCACCCGTTAAAGCAGATGTGTTTATTTCTGATTTTCCTTCGATAATTATAGCGTCAATCGGTATTTTTTCACCGGGTTTTATAACAATTATTTCGCCTTCTTCTACTTCTTCAGGCATAACTTCTTCAATTTCGCCATTTCGTTCGACATTCGCAAAATCAGGGCATATATCCATAAGGTCTGATATTGATTTTCTCGAACGATGAACGGCGATACTCTGAAAAAGTTCTCCTACCTGATAAAAAAGCATAACCGCAACAGCCTCGGGGTATTCCTTTAAAATAAAAGCACCGATAGTTGCTATAACCATAAGAAAATTTTCGTCAAAAATCTGACCATGAAATATGTTTTTTACAGCCTTTATCAAAATATCGTATCCGATAATAAGATAGGGGATAAGATAAACCATCAGCATTATGAGCATGTTGTCATATCCCGATATTTTTGAAAAGACAGATATTCCGATAAAAAGAATTCCTGAAATAATTATTCTTATAAGAACTTTTTTCTGCTTATTGTTCATAAAACTTCTCCTAAACACAGATTCTGCAATCAGGTTCTATCTTCTTGCATATTTTCTGTGCTTTTTCGATTATTTCAGAAAGAACAGATTCGTCTGCTTCGATTGTAAGTCGCTGACGCATAAAACTTACATTTGCGTTTTCAACGCCATCTATCTTATTTATTGCATCTTCCATTTTAGCGGCACAATTTGCGCAATCGAGATTTTCGAGTTTATAAACCTTTTTCATAATTACATAGCCTCTTTCTTTTTGTTGATAACTGCGTATCCAACGGGAATAACTCCGTCGATTACTTTAAAATGAATATCTCCGATTTCAGCATTTTCAAGTAAATCGAGATAACTGTCAACAGTGAAACTTGTTCTCTGGTTATATCCCAAAAGCTTATAAAGCTTTATCACGGGCATTTTATCATCTACAAGGAATGTAGGAAGAATAAGTCTTCCACCTTTCTTTGTAACTCTTGCAAGTTCTTTTATTGCGATTTCAGGAGTGTCTATAAGATGAAGAATATTTCCTGCAATAACAACATCATAGCTTTCGTCAGCGTCGTCAAGAGAGAATATATCTCTTGTGTCAAAAAAGATGTTTTTAATACCTTTTCTTTTGCATTTCTTTTCTGCTGTTTCAAGCATTTTTTCAGAAAGGTCTGTCGAAATAACACTTTCTGCATTTTTTGATGCTGCTATCGAAAGTTCTCCCGTTCCCGCAGCACAATCAAGAACCTTAGCACCACTCGGAATAAGTCTTGCTGTATTACAAAGCATTTCTCTGTATGCTTTTTTGTTAAGCGATTCTGCTAAATCGTATATCCCTGAAACTTTATCCCAAAAACTCATTTTCATCTACCTCATTCTTCAATATGTTCAAGCCCCTGCTGAAGTATGGTCTTTACATGACCATCAGAAAGGGCATAGAATACAGATTTCCCGTCGCGTCTGCATTTAACGAGCTTACTTTGTTTAAGAGCTCTTAACTGATGCGAAATAGCAGACTGTGTCATTCCGAGAATTGTTGCAAGGTCACATACACACATTTCCGATTCAGAAAGAACATAAAGGATTCTTATTCTTGTTGAATCTCCGAAAACTTTGAAAAGTTCTGCTAAATCATAAAGAATTTCTTCATCAGGCATAACAGATGAAACCTTTTCAACTATTTCATCGTGTGCATGAATATAATCGCATTTTTCTATCATTTCGTTTTTCTTTTCCATAATATCACCTCAACATATGAGCATTTGTTCATATGTTTGTTATATCACTTTTCAGACACTTTGTCAATGAACAAATTGTTAACAAAATCAGAAAATCTCTATATTTTTACAGAGAAAAATGCATAGATTGTCAATTCACACAAATGAAAACATCAAATACCAATATTTTTGCATATTGTAACAAATTAAGCACAAAATTTTGTATAAAACGCTTGACATCAAGATACCATTATAGTAAAATAATATAGCGTGAGTATGTATTGGGTGAATTATGCCCAAAAATACGCATTTTCACAATAATTCTTAAGAAAGGAGATTGATTTAATGCCAACCTTTAACCAGTTAGTAAGAAAGGGAAGAGACGTTATCGAAAAGAAGTCAACAGCTCCCGCACTTCTCAAAGGTTACAATGCCAAGAAGAAGGTAGCTATCGAACAGACTTCACCTCAGAAGCGTGGTGTATGCACAGCAGTTAGAACAGCAACACCTAAGAAGCCTAACTCAGCTATGAGAAAAATTGCCAGAGTAAGACTTACAAACGGTTCTGAAGTAACAGCTTACATCCCAGGTATCGGCCATAACCTCCAGGAACACTCAGTTGTTCTTATCAGAGGCGGTAGAGTTAAGGACCTCCCCGGTGTACGTTATCATATCATCCGTGGAACACTTGACGCTCAGGGCGTTGCAAAGAGAATGCAGGCTCGTTCAAAGTACGGTGCAAAGAAACCAAAGGCAGGAGCAGCAAAGTAATAACTTTGGCTTTTGCAAAAACATTTAATAGTAATCTCGATACCACGATTTATGTGGAGTATCTGTATATATATAGTATATGGGTGCCTCTGCATTGGTCGACGGGTTTTCCGTGCGATAAATCGTGCGGATGAAACGAGTACCTATGATATCATTATATGAAGGAGGGAAGCGGAATGCCAAGAAGAGGTAACGTTGCAAAGCGTGACGTTTTGCAGGACCCTGTATACAACTCAAAGCTCGTTACTCGTCTTATCAACAACGTAATGCTTGACGGTAAGAAGGGTGTAGCACAGAAGATTGTTTACGGTGCATTCGAAATCGTAGCAGAAAAGACCGGAAAAGATGCTCTCGAAGCATTTGAAGAGGCAATGGAAAATATCATGCCTGTTCTCGAAGTTAAGGCTCGCCGTGTAGGTGGTGCGACATATCAGGTTCCTATGGAGGTTCGTCCCGAAAGACGCCAGACATTAGGACTCAGATGGCTCACAACATACTCAAGAGCAAGAAATGAAAAGACAATGAAGGAAAGACTTGCCGGAGAAATTATGGACGCACTCAACGGTATGGGCGGCGCTTGCAAGAAGCGTGACGACACACATAAAATGGCTGAAGCTAACAAGGCTTTTGCACATTTCCGTTGGTAATTTGTTCAGTAGTATAAGGAGGATATTATGCCAAGAGAATGTTCACTGGATATGACCAGAAACGTTGGTATAATGGCCCACATTGACGCAGGTAAAACAACCACAACTGAGCGTATCCTGTTCTACACAGGCGTTAATTACAAAATTGGCGACACTCATGAAGGTACTGCAACAATGGACTGGATGGCACAGGAGCAGGAAAGAGGTATCACAATTACTTCAGCTGCTACAACATGCTACTGGGCAGGCCATAGAATCAACATCATTGACACTCCCGGCCACGTTGACTTTACCGTAGAAGTTGAGCGTTCACTTCGTGTACTCGACGGTTCGGTAACAGTTCTTTGTGCTAAGGGTGGTGTAGAACCTCAGTCGGAAACAGTTTGGCGTCAGGCTGATAAGTATCGTGTTCCCCGTATGGCTTATGTAAATAAGATGGACATTATGGGTGCTGACTTCTATCGCGTTGTTGACATGATGCACACAAGACTTCACGCAAACGCAGTTCCGATTCAGCTTCCGATCGGATCGGAAAATATGTTCAAGGGAATTATTGACCTTGTTGAAATGAAGGCATACGTTTATTACGATGACCTTGGAAAAGATATCAGAATGGAAGAAATTCCTGAAGATATGAAGGAAAAGGCTCAGGAATATCATGATGCTCTTATCGAACAGGTAGCAGAGCAGGATGATGAGCTTATGGAAAAATACTTCGCTGGTGAAGAACTCACAATCGAAGAAATCAAGGCTTGTATCAGAAAGGCAACAATCACCAACAAGATGGTTCCCGTTACTTGCGGTAC
>CALGTU010000101.1 GCA_937901465.1 uncultured Clostridia bacterium
CAAGATTTATAGTTTCGATATCTCTTTCAGGATTAATGCTTCCGTCAACATGAACAATATCAACATCTTCAAAGCATCTTACAACATGAACGATAGCATCAACTTCGCGTATATCAGCAAGAAATTTATTTCCAAGACCTTCACCCTTTGATGCACCCTTTACAAGTCCTGCAATGTCAACAAATTCAAGAGTTGCAGGTGTAAATTTATCAGGTTCATACATTTCAGCGAGTTTATCAAGTCTTTCATCAGGAACAGACACTATTCCTATATTTTTTTCGATAGTACAGAAAGGATAATTTGCCGATTCTGCACCTGCGTTTGTAAGAGCGTTGAATAATGTGCTCTTTCCGACATTCGGAAGCCCTACCATACCTAATTTCATCTGTAAAAATCCTCCTTAAAAGCCTTTAAGTTCTGTCAGATATCTTGTAAAAAATCCCTTGATTCCTTTGATTATAAGGCTTTATCGGAATATATCAAGACATAATAAAACAGATTTATACTATTCTATATCATCGATAATATCATCTGTAAAGAAATCATCATCAAATCCGAGAGAATCATCTGTTTCATCTACAACAGCATCTGTCTTCTTCTTAGAACCAAATATAAGCGAACCGATTAAAACGCCGAGTGCAAGACCGCCTATTGCGCAAAGTAATGCTAAAATTCCGTTTTTCATATTAAAAGCCGCCTTTCAATAAAAATATTACACAAATATTATATATCTTCTGTAGAAAAAAGTCAAGTTGTTGACAAAACTATATTGCTATGATAAGCTTTTTATAAAGGATGTGAGATTTTTGAAAAAACAAGATAAAGTAAACGCAGTAATCACAGTGCTTGAAAAACAATATCCCGATGCAAAATGTTCATTGGAATATAAAAAACCTTATGAACTCTTGTTTGCAACCGTTCTTTCAGCACAATGTACAGATAAACGAGTAAATGTTGTAACTAAAGAGCTTTATGCTAAATACCCTACTCTTGAAGGCATAGCAAATGCTACTTCTGAAGAAATAGGAGAATGTATAAAATCCTGTGGATTATATAAAACAAAAGCTAAAAATATAGTTGCTTCCGCAAAAATTCTTATAGAAAAATATAACAGTGAACTTCCTTCTTCCATAGAAGAGCTGACAACACTTCCCGGCGTTGGAAGAAAAACCGCCAATCTTATTATGGGAGATATTTTTCATCAGCCCGCTGTAGTAACCGATACCCATTGTATAAGAATATGCAACAGACTAGGATTTACAAAAAATACAGAACCTTATAATGTTGAAAAAGACTTAAAAAAAATTCTCCCACCTGATAAATCTTCCGATTTTTGCCATAGATTAGTCCTTTTCGGAAGAGAATTCTGTTCGGCAAGAAATCCGAAGTGCGATAAATGTCCTATAAAACTTGAATATAAAAACGAAATAAAGTGCATAATAAAAACTAATTAAAAATTACTTGTAAGAGGTGTTTAAAATGATCAATATCCAGAAATGTGCAGTTATAGGTTGTGGATTTGTAGGTGCATCAATAGCTTTTTCTCTCGCTGAAGGCGGTCTTTTTTCAGAACTTGTTCTTATTGACTCAAACAAAGAAAAAGCCGAAGGCGAAGCTATGGATATTTCGCACGGAATTCCCCTTTTCAAACCTGCGGAAATTTATGCAGGAGATTATTCCGACCTTGCTGATTGCTCACTTATCATTATAACAGCAGGAACAAGCCAGAAACCAAACGAAACAAGACTTGATCTTGTTCACAGAAATGTTGACATAATGAAAGATATTGTTTCTAATATAATAAAATATAATACTGAAGCCATTTTGCTTGTTGTATCAAACCCTGTTGACATTCTCACCTATGTAGCTATGAAATGTTCAGGTTTTCCCAAAAGTCGTGTAATCGGTTCAGGAACTGTTCTTGATACAGCAAGACTCAAATATATGATAGGAAAGCATTTGGGTGTAGATAGCCGAAGCGTTCACGCTTTCATTATTGGTGAACATGGCGACAGCGAACTCGCTGTATGGAGCAGTGCAAATGTATCAGGAGTAAAACTTTCAGGATTTTGCAATGCCTGCGGAAAATGCGTTGAACGCGAAAATATGATGAAAATTTACGATGATGTTGTTAATAGTGCATATCGTGTCATAGAAAGAAAAGGCGCGACATATTATGCAATCGCCGCTGCTGTAAGAAGAATTGCCGAATGCATTGTAAGAGATGAACACTCAATAATGCCGATAAGTTGCTATGTTGCAGGACATTACGGGCTTTCTGATATATGCCTCGGCGTTCCTGCCATTGTCGGAAGAAATGGTGCTGAACAGGTCCTTGATATAGAACTTAACGATAATGAAAAAGAATTGCTTTTAAATTCAGCAAAAACCCTTAAAAATATCCTTAACGGAATTGAAGGAATAGAATAAAACAAAGGTGCTTTCTTTATGAAAGCACCTTTTGAATTGACATCATCTTGACCGTTTGTTATAATGAACCTGAATCCAATTTATCGGAGATGATAAAAATGAAACTTCTCAATCCCATCGGACAGCTTCTTGAGGTCGACGGAAAAAATATGAATGTTTATATAGAAGGAAACGGAAACAAAACTATTGTATTTTTATCCGGCGGTGGAACAGCATCTCCTGTTTTCGATTTCAAATCTTTATATTCACTTCTCATTGATAGTTACAAAATAGTTGTTGTTGAAAAATTCGGATATGGTTTCAGTGATGATTATCCCGACAGAAACAGAGATATAGATACCATTCTCGATGACACAAGAACAGCACTTTCAAAGACAGGCTTAAAAACACCTTATATACTTTGCCCTCACTCAATGTCGGGACTTGAAGCGATATACTGGTCGCAAAAATATCCCGAAGAAGTTGAAGCAATTATCGGTCTCGACATGGCTGTTCCACAATATTATTCAGATATGAAAATCAGCACAGCAGTTTTAAAACTCAATAAAACGCTCTGCAAAGCGTGGATAATCAGGTTATTTTCAGATAATTATATCAAAACATTGTATTCCCATTCATCTTTGACAAAAGAAGAAAAAGACATCATAAAAACCCTTTACAGCAAACGATGTGTATCAGATTCATTTATAAATGAAGCGGATTGTTGCAAGAAAAACGCAGAAATCGTAAATAATGGAACAACTCCAAAAATTCCCGTTCTTATGTTTATATCAAATGCCGAGGGTATAAACCTCGACAAATCAATATGGATAGATACAGCGAAAAATTATGCTTCGAAACTGAATAACGCACAATGTGTAAAACTTGATTGTCCTCATTACATACACAATTATAGATATGAGGAAATAAATAAGAAAATAAAAGAATTCATATCTACCGAATTATAAATAAAACCTATGAAGATAAATTCTTCATAGGTTTTATTTTATTATGATAAGAGATTATTGTGGTTCAACGCTTTTATCAACAGCCAACGGACTTACAGCAATTCCATCCTCATAAACTGCAAAAGCAAGATTAGGTCCTGTTGATAGACCCGTATTACCCATTTTAGCTATAACTTCCCCTTTTTCTACGCTTTGTCCTTTTTCTACTTTTATCTCTTCTAAATGATAATATTTTACAATGGTCTTATCATCTATTTTAATAATGATATAATTTCCGTCTTGTATATCATGTCCCGTTTCAGAAACTACCCCATCATAAACAGAATATATTTCATCTCCAAAAAATCCTGCTATATTGATATGGTCCGAAGCGACTCGGCTTACCATTGTACTTTTCGTAGGCCATTGCCATTCGTCATATCTGAGTTTTATCATATATATAGGATAAGAATATTCTTCATCACTGGTGTTTACAGCTTCATCACGATATATAAAAATAGAATCTCCACCCCTTATGGTGTTTTCATCAATAAGAGTATATCCCGAACCGAAGCATTGACCGTCTACTTCTACCCAATCGGTAAAAATCATTGTTCCTAAAGAAGTTTTATAAACCTTATATTTATAACGCTTTGCGTATTCTTTCGCTTGTTTTTTTACATTTTCTGTCACTTTATCAGCCTCTTCTTTTGAAAGCCCTTCTATGCTGTTTCCTGTCCAGGCATATTCAAGATAATCAACACCACGAAGCTGTATTGTTCCATCTGAAAAAACCTCAAGATAATGCCCGTCTGTATTGCCTGAAATATAATATTTTCCTACTTTAAGTTCAGGAACTGCAGTCAACTGTTCGCTTTCTATAACTGTTTCAGAAGCACTCTCTTCTTTATTTATATCTGAAAATCCGTTATATGAGAACAAAGAAACAGCAATAAGACAGAATACCACGCCTACCGTAATATCTATCGCTTTTGACATTCGATTTTTCGCATTTCTTTTTTCTGTAATATCCACACCCGTTTTATCCTTGAAAATATTTTCTATATTATTAAGATTTCTTTTGCTGTATTTTTCCATAATTTCATCCCTTTCTCTATTTCATCATTTTCCTTAGTTTCAGTTTTGTCTGATATAACCGATTTTCTACCTGTTTCCCCTGCATATCAAGCGCAATAGCGATTTCTTTAGGCTTCTGACCATAATAAAATCTTCTTATAATTATTTCTCTGTCTGTTTCTTCAAGTTCTTTTATCAATGAAATAAGTTTTTCTTTTTCTTCATTTTCTATAATTCCATCAATAATTTCCGACTTGTATGTAATAGCTACTTCTTCAATAGAAACTTCTTTTCTTCTTGATATATGCCTGTATCTGTCAATTGCATTTGTTCTTGCTACAATAGAAAGATATGAAGATAATTTACTTTTCTGTGGATTATATTTATCAGGATTTATCCACAAATCAATAAATACATCAGCAACACATTCTTCAATATCTTGAACAGAACCTGCATTTACAAGTATAGAGGATACCATTTTCCATAAAAGTTTAGAATATTTCTCTATTATCCCAGCCATTATTTTTTCATCACGATTTTTAATAGCAGAAAGTATTTTTTCGTCCCTCAATCAATTTTCACTCCTTTCCCCGAAATGCTTTCTATATATAATACGATACAAAATATAAAAACACTTAAATGAATTATAAAAAGTCAACGCAACAAAATGCGATGACTTTTTTATTGTATCATATATTTTTTCTAAAAACCAATATTCCTTTTAATATAAGAAATAAAAACTCTATTATCGGTGCATAAACCTGTCTTGTCATTATCAGTAATAATATGACTATAATACTGATAACAATTGAAATATTTGTAATAATATTCTGCATTTTTTCTATTTTCAACTGATTAAGAACAACCTTTAATATGCCTATCACAATAAGCAATATGAACATAATCCAATAAATAATATATGATAATCCATCATACAAAAACAAGTTTACGGAATAAATATAATTATTAAAAGATTTTGGATAAAGCGGTAAAATTATAAGAATCAGACTCATTATATCAATAATTCCAAACAACAAATCACATATATTCTGAACATTTGATTTATTCTCTTCTTCAGCAATCGATAGTATCTTTTCTCCCGATAACAGTTCGTCAATACTAACCGAAAAGAATTTTGAAATGTCCTTTAATGAGTCAATATTTGGATATCCTCTTCCTGATTCCCATTTAGATATTGCTGTTCTGGATACATACAGAGATTCTGCAAGTTCTTCCTGAGTAAGACCTCGCTTTTTTCTCAATTCCTGTAATTTTTCGTTGAATTCCATCAGATCTCCTCCGATAATTGTTTTTGATCAAATATCATAACAGTAGATTTATAAATAAAATATAATCCAAAACTAAAGATAACAGAACCTATAATATCTGTAAGCCAATGAACACCTGAAATAGTTCTTCCTATTATCATAAATAACGAAAACAAAAAGACAACTGTATTTATCACATTCTTTATAATAATATTTTTGGTTCTGCGATTATTTTGAAAATTTACTGTAGGCATAACAGAAAGTACAAGAAGTGTCGTTGAAGAAGGATATGATGCTTCCATCACACCTTCTATAAGTATAGGCCGATAATTTATAGGAATCGTTTCAAAAATCAGATATCCAAATATCACTATAACATAATATACGCCCAAAAGAATAATATCTATATCAACCTTAAACAGACTTTTTCTTTTAATAAGCTGAATAAATCCTATTATGCCAAAAAACATACAACTGAATATCGGAATAAGTCCCATCCAATCCGTAATATAATATATTATCATATTTTGGCCTGTCAATTTATGAAACCAATGATTCAATGTGGAAAAACCTACGTTTGTACCATTGACTCCAATAGGTTTTACATCAACTTTTTGAATAAGTATTGTCCATATTATAAATGCTATAATCAGAACCATTCCTGTTATAAATATCCTCTTTTCTTTCATTCTGTATCCTCCTTCGTTTTTAAATAATAACAAAATATATAAAAAGAGTAAAGATACGAATCGTAACAATAAAAAACCACTTCCGATACTTACATCAGAAGTGGTTT
>CALGTU010000102.1 GCA_937901465.1 uncultured Clostridia bacterium
CAGGCGATGCTGCTGTAATCAAGAGCATGTCTGAAATTTCAGCAGTAGGTCACCGTATCGTGCAGGGTGCTGAAATATTCACAAAGTCAGTTCTCGTTACAGATGAAGTTATCCAGCAGATCGATGATCTTCAGGAACTCGCTCCCGTACATAACCATCCTCACGCACTCGCTCTCTGGGCTTGTAAGAAAGTAATTCCCGAAACTGTTCCTCAGGTTGTTGTATTCGATACAGGATTCCATCAGACAATGCCTGCTAAGGCTTATATGTTTGGTCTTCCTTATGAATGCTACAAAGACTTTGCAGTAAGAAAATATGGTTTCCACGGAACATCACACCGCTTTGTTTCACAGAAACTTGCTGAAGCTATGGGCAAAGATGTTAAGGATCTTAAAATCGTTTCATGTCACCTCGGTAATGGTTCTTCAATCACAGCCGTTGATGGTGGTAAATCAGTAGATACATCTATGGGCTTTACTCCTCTTGATGGTGTTCTTATGGGAACACGTTCTGGTTGTGTTGACCCCTCTGCTGTAACATTTGTTCAGAAGAAACTTGGTCTTTCTGCTTCAGAAATGAGCGAATACCTCAACAAAAAATCAGGTTTCCTCGGAATTTCAGGTGTTTCATCTGATAACAGAGATATCACAAAGGCTGCAGAAGAAGGAAATGAAAGAGCTATTCTTGCTGGAGACATGCTCGTATATCAGATTAAGAAATACATCGGTTCATATGCAGCTGCTATGAATGGCCTCGATGCAGTTCTTTTCACAGGTGGCATCGGCGAAAACGCTACTGATGTTCGTGAAAAGGTTTGTGCTGATATGAGTTTCTTCGGAATCGAAATTGACAATGAACTCAACTCAACAATCCGTGGCAAACTTCAGAAGATTTCTACCGAAAATTCAAAGGTTGAGGTTTGGGTTGTTCCCACAAACGAAGAACTTCTTATTGCAAGAGATACACTTGCACTTATTTCTGAATAACATTTTAAAATAAATATTAAATGAAGGAGAGAAAAAAGATGGATAACAATTTCAACAATCCCTATGGTGCACCCGAACAGCAGAATTACAACTATGTTCAGTATGAACCGGAAAACAATGGTGAAAAGAAAAGCAAGGGTCTTGCCATTGCATCAATGGTGCTTGGCATTGTAATGTTTGTTCTTGGTTGCTGTGTTTTCAGTGTAATCGCAGTAATGACATCCACTTACGCAATGCTCGTTCCTGCTGTAATTTCACTTTTAGGTGTAATTCTCGGAATCATGTCTCTTGTTAACAAACTTGGTGGCAAGGGAATGGCTATCGCAGGTATCGTTCTTAATGTTCTTTCATTCTTTGCTTGTCTTTATATGCTTGTTTCTTTCATCACCCTCAATAATGTTGTTGAAGAAACTTCAGGATATACAGTTCAGGAACTTTTCCAGGCTGTTTCAAACGGAGAAATGACACAGGAAGAATACAATGATATTCTTATGGAAGCTGAAGAAGCAATGATGGAAATGGAATAAATTAATGGACAAATTTATTTTCAGCAAAGAATCAGGCGGAGTCGAGTCGAATCCGCCTGAAACTTTTATAAAAGACACTTATGATAACGGAGAAGATGAGTGGTATCACGAAATGTATCTCGAATACGAAAAAGAAGAAGAATTGACGAGTTCTAAAAACTCTGTAGCCTCATTTGTTATTGGAATAATAAGTATAGTTATTCCCTATTGTTTCCAGATTTATCTTCCGATATATTCAATATTTTGTGGTATAAAATCAATTAAACACAATGCTGACAAAAGAAATTTCGCTATATGGGGAATAATCCTTTCAGTAATAAGCCTTATATTATCGTTTGCTGTATTTCTTCCACTTATAATTTATTTTATAAACAGATATAATTAAAGCCTTAAAAGAAAATTCTTTTAAGGCTTTTATTATTTTATTCTGAAAGAAGCTTTATAACTATATCCCTCATCATTCCGGGGTTTGCCTGTCCCTTAGATGCTTTCATACACTGACCCACAAGGAATCCAAGAGCATTGGTCTTTCCACCCTTGTAATCAGTAACAGATTTTTCATTCTGTGAAAGAACATCTCTTGCAAGAGCTTCGAGTTCATCAGTATTAGAATTCTGTGAAAGATTCTTTTCTTTTATTATTTCTGAAACTTCTTTATCCTCTGTGAGCATTGTTTCAAAAACTATCTTTCCTGAAGCGTTTGAAATCTTACCACTTTCTATAGTTCCAACAAGTTCAGCAAGTCTTTCGGGAGTTATTTTCATATCAGAAACAGACTTCCCTGTTTCATTGATATATTTTGAAATATCCCCAAGAATCCACTTTATAATTCCCTTAGGTGTACCCTTGTTAAGTGCAACCGCATCATCAAAAAGCTTTGCTTTTTCAACAGATTCAGCAATAAGTGCACCATCGTTCTGTGAAATTCCAAATTCATCGACATATCTTCTGAGTTTAGCGTTAGGAAGTTCAGGAAGTGAATTTTTGAGTTCTGCTATTTTATCCTCATCAACAACGATTGTTAAAAGGTCAGGTTCTGGGAAATAACGATAATCGTTAGCATTTTCCTTTGTACGCATAAGGATACTTTCACCCTTAGCATCATCCCAACGTCTTGTTTCCTGTTCAATAACACCACCATTTTCAAGGACTTCGATCTGACGATTAGCTTCAAATTCAATTCCTCTGATAGCAGCACTGAAGCTGTTTACATTCTTCATCTCGCAACGAGTTCCGAAAGGTTCTCCTATTTTATGAACAGAAACATTGACGTCACAACGGATAGAACCCTCCTGCATTTTACAGTCAGACACGCCAAGATACTTAAGTGTGGATTTAAGCTTCTCAAGATATGCCACAACCTCTTTTGCACTCCCAAAATCCGGCTCCGTAACAATCTCTATAAGCGGCACGCCGCATCTGTTGTAATCGGGATAGGTTTCGTTGCCTGTCTCTGAGTGAATAAGCTTACCTGCGTCCTCCTCCATATGAATTTCATGAATTCTTATGGTCTTTTTACCGGATTCAGTATCGATATCCACATGTCCATTCCTTGCAAACGGAAGATATAGCTGCGATATCTGATATGCCTTCGGAAGATCCGGATAAAAATAATTCTTGCGGTCAAACTTATTATATCTTGTAATCTCACAATTAAGCGCAAGCCCCGCTTTTAATGCATATTCAAGAACCTTCTTATTAAGTACCGGAAGTGTTCCGGGCATTCCCATGCAAATCGGACAACAATGTGTGTTTGGTTCTCCGCCAAACTCCGTGGTGCAACCGCAAAATATCTTGGTAGCAGTCGATAATTCCACATGAACCTCAAGTCCAATAACCGTTTCCCATGTCATATCACATCACCTCCGGTCTTTGCTTGTGAAAGTCTGTGATATTCTGGTAAGCATAGCCTACATTAAGTACCTTTTGGTCGCTTAACGGAGCACCCATAAACTGCGCACCAATCGGCATACCATTTTTATCAAAGCCGCACGGAATTGATAATGCCGGAAGCCCCGCAATATTTGCCGACACTGTAAAAACATCCGACTTTATTCAGGAGCTTACATACCTGAAGGAGTGTGCGGCGGGATCGTCCAAGCCTTATGTGCGATTTTCGGATGAGCTGCTTACGATGGATACGCCGAATGGAAGATT
>CALGTU010000103.1 GCA_937901465.1 uncultured Clostridia bacterium
TCTTTATAAAATAAAAAACACCCAGATTTCTCTGAGTGTTTTTCTTTGTGGTGACCCGTACGGGAGTCGAACCCATGATTTCACCGTGAAAGGGTGACGTCTTGACCACTTGACCAACGGGCCGAAATGATACCGATTATTGCGGTATCATTGGTAGCGGCAGTGAGATTTGAACTTACGACCTACCGGGTATGAACCGGTTGCTCTAGCCACTGAGCTATACCGCCATAATTCATTTGCGACATCATCTATTTTACATTAGAACACCACTTTTGTCAATAGGTTTTTTATCAGTTTTTCTTTTTCTATAAATTCAGCAAAATATCCCTTAAAATTTGCCTTTTGTTTATATATTTTGCTGTCAGTTTGCATAAAAACCCTCTTTAAAACATAATTTTAAGCGTCACAATCTATTTTCCCCCAAAGGAGAGGTTTTATGCTGGCTCTGATTTCGTCATCTGTCTGGAATTTTATGCTTTTTCCCGTTATTCTATCGGGAATTTTTCTTTCTTTCCGTTTCGGATTTTTTCAGCTGCGTCCGAAAACGATTTTAAAATTCACAAAAGAGTCGCTTATCGATAAAAATCTTCGGCGGACAACTTTCACAACCCTTGCCGCAACAATGGGAACGGGAAACATAACGGGAGTTGCGGCTGCTCTCTCTGTCGGCGGAGCGGGCGCGGTTTTCTGGTTATGGGTTTCTTCTTTTTTCGGAATGGGTCTTGCTTTTGCCGAAAATTTTCTCGCTATAAAAAAGGGAAATGCGATGAAAATTCTGTCGGAAAATGTAAAGCTTAAACCCTTGTCATATATTTTTGCGGGCTTTTGCGTTCTCTCTTCTTTCGGGATAGGAAATATGGCTCAATCCGCATCGGGAGTTTCGGCGCTATCGGGAACATTCTCATTAAACCCCCTTATTATCGCGTCTTTAACGGCGATAGTCTGTTTTTTGGTTATCATCGGCGGAATGAAATCTGTCGGTGCCGTTGCTGAAAAGCTAGTTCCTATTTTATCCTCTCTGTATATTTTTATGTCAATATTAATAATTGTAAAGAATTTCAGAGTGATTCCGACTGTTTTTGCGGACATTTTCTCATCGGCATTCGGATTTCGCGAGGCAGTCGGAGGAATGGTCGGAGTATCGGTAAAAACGGCGGTTATAACAGGTCTTTCAAGGGGAGTTTTCTCAAACGAGGCAGGAATGGGCAGTATGGGGATAGTTCATTCCGCCTCGGGCGATGACAACCCTTTTCGTCAGGGGGCAATGGGCATAGCCGAGGTTTTTATTGACACCGTTCTTTGTTGCAGTTTCACCGCTTTCGCAATACTCACAACCTCATCGGAATATATCGGTGCCGACCCGACAAAACTCGTAATATCGGCATTTTCTTCGGTTTTAGGGAAAAGTTCGGGCGGATTTATCGCTGTCTGCATCTATCTTTTTGCGATAGCAACCATAATCGGCTGGGAAGTTATCGGCGAAACGGCATTTGTTTTTCTCTTCGGGGAGTGTTCTAAAATATACTATAAGTATATTTATATAGTTTTTATACTCATTGGTGCAACAATCAGTCTTGAAAACGTCTTTTACATAGCGGACATTTTCAATGCGCTGATGGCTGTTCCGAACCTCATAGCCTTGTGTGTGACCGGCGGGGAGCCCCCGCGGGCAGATCGTTTCCGACTTTATTTTAAAAAATAAAAAGGTGGCTCGGTAACGGAGAAATTTATTATCGGAGTTTTATTTGTGCGTTACCGCGAAAAAAATAACCCCTCAGAAATCTGAGGGGGTTTTGTTTATCCGTTTGCTCTTTCAAATGGATTGATAAGTGTGTTGGGGTCAAAAATATCTACGAGGTAGGTTGATGAATCTTTGTATACAAGAATCATTTTGGCTTCATCATAATAATTAACGATTCTGTAATAATCGTTTTCTTTGCTTTTTAGCATTTCGCCTGTGCTACAATTTAAAATAAAACTATCATCGACGCTTAAAGTGTTAGAATGTACTATCATATCATCAACAAACCAGATACCCAATTTAGAAAATTCAACGTAACTTTCCTTAAACGGATCTATAACAAGTGAACCATCTTTGTTCATTATTATTGTGTATCTGTATCCGTCGGGATTCTTGGCAACGAATATAATTCTGTCCTCACAGGCATCGATAATATTTGTAACATTATATGCTGATAAATCAAAGTTGTATTCATTAAGACTTTCTTTATCGAGAATTTTCCAGTTTGTTGCGTCTCTGATAATTACACTGTTATTGGTAACCATACAAGCAATGTCATTGCTGTTGTATTTATAAACAACAGAGCTTTCTCCGCTTGTGCCATCAACTCGTATCAATTCATCAGGCTTTTCTTCATTTACATAGAAAATATAATCTTTATCTACTTTATCAAGACGAGTCCTACCTATATGAGTCAACTCATCGTTTTTGAATGAATATATATAATAACCGTCATCGGCATTGATCAAAAGAGTTTCACCAAAAACATAATAAATATAAGCTCTGTAACGCTCCTTATTATACCCGTCTGTACTTGTAGAAATCTTATAGCTGTCAGACAATTCATAAAGCCATTCTCCTTCGTTGTTTATCAGACCAAACGACAAAGTGTTTCCTTCAAAAGATTCTTCATATTTGCTGACTAATAATTTATCAGCACAATAATGTATCATTGTGCCTTCATCATCAGATAAGATTTTTTCGCCTGTTTCTATGTTGAAAACATTGCTTGAGCCATTTCGGCGCACTATCTTGTTATTGAAATAGAGATCACCCTTCCACTCTTCATTTACTTCAAACATATTATTTGCGTTAACATTATAAGCATAATATGTTTCGTCAATACGAAAAGTCACACAATCTCCCTGAAGGCTTACAGTCCCTACATCCACAACCTCGAACTGTGGCTTTGGGGGTTCTGTTTCGGCGGTTGTTGTTTCTTCTGAAATATCTTCGGCATCGGGGGCTGTTGTTACCGCCGATGTTTCTTCGGGGGCTGTTGTTTCGGGGGATGTTCCTGCCCCGCCCTTATTGCAGGCTGTCAGAGAAACCGACATCATAGCAACAAGCAGAAAACTTAAAATTTTCTTCTTCATAATTTAAAATCCTTTCAGATATATTTGACGTTTGAAAACGACATA
>CALGTU010000104.1 GCA_937901465.1 uncultured Clostridia bacterium
GAAACGGCTTTTATCTTTTTTTATGTTTCGTCGTGGCAGTTTTCATCACAGTTGCAATCATCGTTTTCAGAATAATTGCCGTATAAATCTCTGCCTCTTGTGTGATACTTATCACGCTGAATGTTTACATATTTATCGATAAGTTCAACAACGTTGCGTGGTTTTTTAACAGCTTTGATTTCTTTTATTGGGGTATCGATATCTTTTGAATGAAGAGCTATTGTTCCGCAACCGAACATTCTTTGCCCTAACGGAAGAAAAAGCTTTTTATCATAGATTCGGTAAAGTTCGATTTCATCTTCAACGATATTGAAAAATCCCGATCTTGTTATGAGTTTTGTTTCGGTTAAAAAATATCTTGTGAAAGACCAGGGAAGACCGAATATGGTTCTTTTCTTGTCTGTCCATATATATTCGAAATCTGCTTTCATATTATCGCTCCTTTAATTGTTGCGGAAAACAATCTCTCCGCCGTCAACACATATTCTGCATTTGTGGAATTCGTTCTTTACATTATAGCTTGCGTTGTTTATATTTATTTTTACGCCGGGGAAGATTGTCTTACTTACATAAACAGAGAGAGATTCGTTGGATTGAAGAAGAACTGAGATAGCTTCGTTTCTCTTTTTGATTTCTTCAATCTTTGCGTTGTTTTCTGTTCTCTGACTGAATGTGTTCATAAGAAGTTCTTCCTTTTCGGGCGGAAGCTGACCGAGTTCTTTTTTCTTACTTGCAAGAAATACTATGATCTGATCGGCATATACAAGCTGTTGGTTAAGAGCTTCGATTTCAGCATTGTTGCTTGTCTGTTCGGCGGCAAGAACAGCGTTGTCACCGACAGTTATATCTGTTGCCATAAATGAATCAGAGCCTATTGTGCTTGCGTGGATTTCCTGTAAAACGATATATTTTCCGCCAAGGATAATTCCCTTTCTGCCTGTTGCGTGCATTTCACCACCACAATAAACATCGCAGGAAATAAATGCGTCTGATGTAAGCTTGCCGTCACAAGTTATCTTTGAGTTTTCACAGAATCCGATTGTAACATCGCCATGGCAAGTGATATTCGAATTAATGCTGCCTGATTTTATTATGAGGTTTCCACCTGCTGAAATTTCAGCACCCGATGCGTTTCCGTTTATGGTTATATCTTTTTTGGAAGAAACTCTGAAACCGTCCATAACGTTTCCGCGGACGATTACGCTTCCGATGAAATCGATATTACCGATTGAAGCATCAACATCTTCAAGAGTAACAACTTCGTCAACAACGAATTTGTTTGAATCCCAACGGAGATGTCCGTCGCAAGCGGCAAGGAGCTGTGTTTCATCATCAGAAAGCTTAACGCCTTTTCCGATTACATAAGGAGCTCTCGCACCTTTCATCTGATTTACAACAACACCCTTGATGTTTTTACCGGGAGTTCCGTCTGTAGGGAGAGTTATTTCAGCGATAACAGTTCCCTCAACTATATTATGGATATGACCGAGGTTTTTATAGTCGACATATCCGTTTTCGTCTTCCTTGGGGGCGATGGTCTGAACCTGTGAGAAAAGATATTTTATTGTGCCGTCCTCACCATTCACAGGAGGGAGCCATTTGGCAACAAGATAGTTTACGCTGTTTTTATTTTCAACAGCAGTTTTTATTGCTTCGGTATTTACATTATAGGTAATACCTTGTGAACGAAGCTCTGCCATGACCTGTTCATAAGTAGCGGGTCTTCCGCCGTTTTCGGCATGGTATATTGTAAGGTAAGCATCCTTTCCGCTGTCTCCTACAGTTATTACTATTTTAGCATCAACAGGAGCACCTTTGCTTTTGTCAAAAACATTATCGGGCATAGAATTAATCCCCCTTAAAGATAAATTTTCTTTCTGACATACTAATCAAATAAATTATACCATATTCTGAGAGTAATTACAAGCACCATATTGAAATAATCTGCTTGACAAAATCATAACAAAGTTATATTATTTAAATAGCATTTTAAAGTAGTTCGGAGGGTTTTAAAATGGATATTATGCAGAAAGCTTTAGATAAACATTATGAATGGAACGGAAAGATCGAAATCGTTTCAAGAACCAAGATAAACGACAGAGAATCTCTTTCTCTTGCATATACTCCAGGTGTTGCACAGCCTTGTCTTGAAATAGAGAAAAATCCCGACCTTTCTTTTTCTCTTACAAGACGTTCGAATCTTGTTGCGGTTATAACAGACGGAACGGCTGTTTTAGGACTTGGTGATATAGGTCCACGTGCGGCTATGCCTGTTATGGAAGGAAAATGTGCTCTTTTTAAAGAGTTTGCTGATGTTGATGCTTTTCCGATATGCGTCAATTCAAAAGATGTTGATGAAATTGTAAAGACTATCGAAATGATAGCATATAGTTTTGGTGGAATAAATCTTGAAGATATTTCAGCACCCCGCTGTTTTGAAATCGAAAAGCGTCTTAAAGAAAAACTCGATATTCCTGTTTTTCACGACGACCAGCACGGAACTGCGATAGTAGCTTCCGCCGCTATGATGAACGCGGCTAAAGTTGCTGAAAAGAAAATTTCTGATATGACACTTGTTATAAATGGTGCGGGTGCTGCGGGAATTGCTATTGCAAAGCAGTTTATTTCTCTCGGCATCGGGAATATTATTATGGTAGACATAAACGGCATTATCTGTGACGGAGATGAATTCGAAAATCCTGCGCATTATGAAATAGCAAAGCTTACAAACAAGAATCACGTAAAGGGAACTTTATCTGATGCAATGAAGAATGCCGATGCATTCATCGGCGTTTCAAGACCGAATCTTGTAACCGAAGAAATGATAAAATCAATGGCAGAAAAGCCGATTATATTTGCTATGGCGAATCCCACACCAGAAATCATGCCCGATAAGGCACTTGAAGCGGGAGCTTTCATTGTCGGAACAGGCAGAAGTGATTTTCCTAATCAGATAAATAATGTTGTTGCTTTCCCCGGAATTTTCAAGGGTGCACTTTCAGTAAGAGCTTCTGATATAAATGAAGAAATGAAACTTGCTGCGGCTTATGCTATTGCGGCAACGGTTCCTGAAGAAGAACTCCGCCCTGATAATATTCTGCCGAATTCTTTTGACAGAAAAATTCCCGTTGCAGTAGCGGCGGCTGTTGCTGAAGCGGCTAAAAAATCAGGCGTTGCAAGAATTTAAGGAGGATAATATGCAGACAATAAAATACACACCAAAGGGTGTTTGCGCAAGACAGATGGAAATAGATATAGAAGACGGAAAGATAGTTGATTTCAGAATCATAGGCGGTTGTCACGGTAACGGTCAGGGAGTTTCTGCTCTCGTTAAAGGAATGGAAGTTGAAGATGTTATCGAAAGACTTGAAAATATAAGATGTGGAAATAAGATGACTTCATGCCCGGCACAGCTCGCTGAGGCTCTGAAAGAAAACTATGACGGAGAATAACAAAATACGGACACTTTTAATAAGAGTGTCCGTTTTCATAATCGGAATAATTCTTCTTCCGTTTTTTATCCTTCCGATGACTGTCGGAATTATTCATACGGGAACTGTTGTAGGAACGATAGCTTGCATTGTTTTTATCTTATTTTCTATCTTTACCGATAAGATTATTTCGGGTGTGAAATTTTTATGGAAGAATATTTTTATGAAGATAGTTCTTTTGAGCGTAGCGGTATTTGTTGTTCTGGGAATTATTTTCGTTATCACAATGAGTTTGTTTATGATTTTTTCGGCAGGGGATAAACCTGACGGAACAGAAGATGCCGTTGTTGTTTTGGGGTGTAAAGTTAACGGAGAATCACCAAGTCTTATGCTGAGAAAAAGGATAGAAAAAGCTTATGAATATTCACTCGAAAATCCTGATGTTATAATAATTGCATCGGGCGGAAAGGGAAGAGATGAGGGAATTTCAGAGGCTGAATGTATAAAGCGCGAACTTGTTTCTATGGGCGTTGATGAGAAAAGAATTTTAACTGAAGACAAATCAACCGATACTTATGAAAATTTAGAAAATACCCTTTCTCTTATAAAAAAAGAAAATCCTGAAATAGCTATTGTTACCGACGGATTTCATCAGTTCAGAGCAGGGCTTATATGCGATGATATGGGAATAGAAAAAACTTCTCTTTCGGCAAAAACACCTTTGTTTTTATTGCCTTCTTATATTGTCAGAGAATGGTTTGGTTTGGCTGAACAGATATTTTTAAAATAAAAAGACACTCTCTTTATGAGAGTGTCTTTTTTGATTATTCAAAGTTGAATTCGTCAGCGTGGTTCTTTTTGAAGATTTCAAAAACTTCGTTGAGAAGTTTTTCGTCTTCAACAGGACCTAAAGTTGTATCGCCTGTATCTTCATCTTCTGCTTCAACCTGCATGATGATGATATCTGTGTCTTCTTCATCAAGGGGAATAAGAACAGCATATGAATTGCCTTTGTAATCAATCATATCACCGAATTCAAAATCGACTGTTTCGCCGTTTTCGTCTTCAAGAGTGATTATGCCTTCATCTTCCTCTAAAAGTTCTTCGTTTTCGAAAATTTCGCTCATTTTGTTCCTCCGTTATCTAAGCATATTAAGCATACCATATGTCATCATTGAAGAAAGATTCATAGAATTATTCTGCATAGCATTTTTAAGACCGAACATAACTTTCTGCTGTTCAAGTCTTGTTGAAAGAGAAGCTATGTCTGTATCAGAAATTCTGCTCATTGATGATGTAAGGTTGTATGTAGAGTTGTTGAGGTAATTGATCTGAGAACGGAGCGAATTTGTTTCAGCACCTTCTTTTGCTCTGTCAAGACTTACTGAGTTGATTGCCTTGTCGATAGCGTCGATATCAAAATCACCTGTAACACTGAAATCATTTATGCCGAGTTCGTCATAAGCACCTTCTTCGAAGACATTTATGCCATTGAATTCTGTCTGGTCGAAGATATCTTTGATATCATTTTTAAGACCATCGATTTCAAGCTGAACAGCTGATTTTTCAACATCGCCATAGAATGAATTGTTTGCTGATGAAGCAAGTGTCTTTATTCTTCTGAGTCCTTCCGCAACTCCTGAAAGTGCGCCTTCCTTGACATCGGAAAAAGATATGCTGTCAAGGGCATTTGTAGCTTTCTGATCCGAAACGGCAATCTGCGCTTCCATCTTAGAAGAAATCGCAAGACCGGCTGCATCATCTGCGGCTGAGTTTATTTTTTTGCCTGTTGAACCCTGCTGTAATGACTTTGCATAAACGGAATTCATATTATACTGCATTCTCGCCATACCGCCGATTGTCATAAAAACGCCTCCTTTAACTGCTATTTTCCTAATTATATAATAATATATTTTCCTCATTTTGTCAATAACTTTTATAAAACTTGGTTTGTTAAACTTTTATAAAAATATCCTATTTGTTTTGTGCAAATGAGAGAAACGGAAAAAGAATTCCGAAAAAGTTGTATGCTGACGTACAACTTTTTTTGATTTTAGTACTTATAGTGAAAGGCTTTGTGGTAATGCGGCGTTTACCGCATAGTCTTTTGCGGCGTAAATAAAAAGAAAGGAAAATAAACTATGCTTATTGATATTATAGGCAAAAGAATGATAACAACTTCTTTACAGAACAAGCTTGTAAAAGGAGAAGAAAATGCACATACTGTAAAACTTGTTCTTCCTATGGAATACGACGGGCTCGACCTTTCTGAACTTTCCTACAAAATGCGTGGAAGTATCGGAGAAACCAATGCAGAACAGGTTCTTCAGAAAGAAGTTGTAAATAACGAGGTTGTTCTTACATGGGTTATCAGCAGAAACTTTACTGCCGAAAGCGGAATGCTTACACTAGAACTTATCGGTCTTTCTTATGAAAGAGAAGTTGTAATCAGATTTACAGCACATCCCGTTGAAGTTTTCGAAGGCGCAGACAGAATTGTTTATACATCAGAAGATGTTATTGAACAGGCACTTATGCAGATGCAGATTGAAGTTCAGAGAGCAATTGATGCTGCTGAAAAAGCAGAGGGAACAGCAGGAAAATCTGCTTATGAAATCGCTGTTTTCAACGGGTTTGAAGGAACAGAAGAAGAATGGCTCATAAGCCTTAAAGGTGAAAAAGGTAAAGATGGTGAAGACGGCATAGCAGGAGAACTTAAAACCATAGGTGCCTTTGACAGTCTGACCGACCTTAAAAACGCTTATCCCGATGGCTCATCACTTTCTGGTGGTTTTCTTGTTGATGGAAATTATTATATATGGGATAATGTTTCATCATCATGGAAAGGAACAGGGCTTTTGGCCGGAGCTAAGGGCGTAAAGGGAGATAAAGGCGACAAAGGTGAAAAAGGCGACAAGGGAGATACAGGTGAGGCAGGCCCTCGCGGTGAAACGGTTTCTGTAAATGAAATTGCTTCTGAAGGTGGAAATATTACCCTCAATCTTGATGATATCCCCGACGGAGAAGAAAGAAAAATGTTCTTTATGCCTGTCGGTACTGTTATGCCTTATACCTCCGACATCATCCCTGATTTATGGCTTTTGTGTGATGGTGCTGAGGTTTCGAGAACAACCTATGCTGCACTTTTCTCTGTTCTCGGAGAAACATACGGTGCGGGTGACGGAATAGAAACATTCAATATCCCCGATATGAGAAGCAGAGTTCCTGTAGGAAATTTCTATGATGAATTCAAATCAGCAACTTCGTATACAAAGGGCTCGACAACAATCATGATAAAGCCTGACACAAATACATCCTTCTATGGTGCCGGCGATATCATTTCTTATGAAGGCGAAAAGAGGACAATTACTGATATTACAAATACATCATTTAATGTCACTACAATTACTATTGATGAAGGATTTTCTCTTGATATCCTTTCAGGAAAAACATTTGTTATTGAAACACATACCGGCAAAACCGGAGGAGAAAAAGCACATATCCTTACTGTCAGTGAAATGCCTTCGCATTCTCATACTTATTCCGCTACGGCAATGACTTCCAATGGAAGCGGATCCGGTTCAAACTATGCAACTTCATCATCATCAACAGGTTCATCAGGTGGCGGAAAAGCACATAACAACATGCCTCCGTTTGTTGTAATGAACTATATCATCTATGCGGGGGTGTAAAATATGTATTATATCGAAGTTTCTGAAAACGGAAAAATAACAAATATTCTCTATATGTCGAATGGAGAAAAGGACATTGAATATCTCGGTTGGGACAGAGAAGAAAAAGAAAGTTGCGGTGCTTTTATTGAAACTCTTCCCGAGGATTATGAAGTTGACAAATATCTTTATATTGACGGAGAATTTGTTTTAAACCCTGATTATGTTCCCTATGAAGAAGAGAATGTCGATTATGACGAAATCGCCCTCGACCATGAATTCCGTATCTCAATGTTAGAACTTGGTATCTAAATTTTAAAAATGAAAGGAGTGCTTTATTATGTCAAGCACAGCAAAACTCTGTAAAAAGGTAATCGAAAAGGAAAAGCAGAAAGGAACTCTTAACATCGATGAGATGACAGAAAAACTCGATGTATTTCTTCTCAATGACAGAATTACCGACGAAGAATACAACGAACTTATTGCGCTTATGACAGCGTAAAATCTTATGGAACAGAAAAGAATAACTCTGTATTTTAAAAAACATCCCACAAATAAAAGAAAGAAAAAGTTTGAGTTTATGCAGATAGTGGTTTTAATAACTTTGTTTCTTTCTTTTCTGTGGGTGACGCTTTCTTATGTTCTTGCGTTTCTTGAAAAGCCCGATACCTTAGAAAATCTTTCAGGCAGTGTTGCTTCTGTAACCATTGTTGCAATCTTGGGTTATTCGGGAACGAACTGCGTAAGAGCGTCAAGCTATAACAAATACAGAAGAAAGGACGGTGATGAGTATGGCGACGACACAACAGCAGAAAGAATTTCTTTCTCGGATTATCCCGTTAGCGAAAGCCGATATGAAGAAGACTAAAATACTTGCTTCCCTTACAATCGCACAGGCAATTTTAGAATCAGCCTGGGGAACGTCGGCACTCGCGAGAAAGAGCAACAATCTATTCGGTATAAAGGGTAACGGAAAAAACTATAAAACCTTTGAATACATAAACGGGAAGCGGGTTGATATAGTCGATAGTTTCAAGGTCTATCCCGACTGGGAAACATCTGTAACAGACCATAGCGGACTTTTTCTTCGTCTTTCAAGATATCAGAACCTTATCGGAGAAAGGGACTACAAAAAGGCTTGCAGAAAGGTCTATGAAGACGGTTATGCAACTGCGCCGAATTATACAGAGGCACTCATCAGAATCATAGAGCAGTATAAACTCTATGAACACGATTATGAAAACTGTATCGTTCAGTATGTTGTTGTGGCAGAGAGTAAGCCACTCACTATGCAGTCCTCTGATAACCTCATAAGAACACTTAAAAAATACGGTATGACAGCCGTGAAGAAAGAGGTGCTTATTTAATTGAAGATAAACTGGAAGCAGAAACTCACATCAAGAAAGTTCTGGGCTGCTGTCGTGAGTTTTGTAACAACAATCCTCATCGTTCTCAACTACTCTGAAATGGAAGTAGGACAGGTCGCAGGACTTATCACAGCAACTGCATCTCTTATCGCCTACATTATCGGTGAAGGAATGGTTGACGCCAAGAGAGCGGAGGGCGAAAAGAACGATGAACGAGGAGAATAAGAAGTGTCCCTGCGATACAGTCAGAGAACTTGAAAAGAAAGTCGAAGAACAGAAAGACAAGCTCGCAAAGGGTGAAACACAGTTCGCAGTTATAAACACAAAACTCAATCTCATTATGGGCGTTTTGGGAACTGTCGGCGCTGCTCTTGTGGGTATTATCGTTAAGATGATGATGACGGTGTAAAAATAAAAAAGGGTATCAGATTTTCTGATACCCTTTATTTTTAAGGAACAAATATAAATGCGATTATGATTTTTTGGATGCGAGTTTTAAAATTCTTTCGATGTTTTCTTCGTCGGTTGTTTCACTTCCGATGTGTGTTGAATGTGCATTGTAAAGACCATGGAAGTCTGAACCACCTGTTACGATGAGATTATATTTCTTTGCGATTTCAAGAATTCTTTCTCTCTGCTTTTCATCGGCTGTGTAGTGATAAGCTTCAACGCCGTCGAGTTTTCCTGATGCCGCAAGTTCTTCTAAAAGTTCGAAGTTGTCATAATAAGCAGGGTGTGCAAGAACAGCAACGCCTCTTGCTGAATGGATAAGGTCGATAGCGAAGTTTACATCGGGATATTCACGTTCAACTATGCAACTTCCTGTTTTAAGATTGAAGAGTTCGTTGTTGAGCTTTCCGTAGAAGTGTGTTGAATAGCCATAGTCTATAAGTGCACGCATGATATGCTGCTTGAATATGCTCTTGCTTCCTGTTGCATATTTTGTAACACTTTCAACTGTTATGGGGTAACGTTCCATAACGTTTTTAACCATCTGCTTTGCACAATCTCTTCTGATTTCGCAGGATTTGAAACAAAGACCTTCGAGTCTGTCGGGTTTCTGAGGAGCATAGCAAAGGATATGTACCTTGCTCTGTCTTTTTTTATCCCATGTTGAAAGTTCAACCCCGGGGATTACTTTAACGCCATAACGGTCACCAAGAACGGGAGCTCTTGAGAAACTTGCCATGGTGTCATGGTCTGTGATAGAGATAGTATCAATACCTGTTCTCTTTGCCTGCATAATAATATCTTCTATGCCGAGAGAACCGTCTGATAATGTTGTATGACAATGTAAATCGCCTTTCATAATTTGCCTCCTGATATATTCAGTTCGACTCTTTTATATTAAGTCCAACAATATTATACAACAAAACCGACAAAAAATCAATAGTTTTGTCAAACTTTTTTGAACATTTTTAAGGTGTCAAAAAAGTTTGTTTACAAACCATATATTTTTTATCTCAAAAGTTTTCTTATCAAGATAGGATAAAATACCACTTTCGGTAGTAAAATCAAAGGTCAGTTTATAAGAACACAAAGCCTGTGTCTTTACAGAATATTCGCGGTTTACTTTATTTATGCCGTATTTTCCGTCGCCTAAAAGCGGTGCACCGAGATGTGCAAGATGAGCTCTTATCTGATGAGTTCTTCCTGTTATAAGGTCAACATTCAGAAGACAAAGATTTCCTTTTCTTTTTAAAACTTCGTATTTTGTGATAATAGTTTTGTTATCAGAAGTTTTTTTATCGCTTATGAAAACCTTGTTCTTTGCCTCATCTTTTTTAAGATAGGCTTTTGCGGTATCTGAATTTTTCGGCGGTGGAGAAATTGTTACACAGAGATATTCTTTTTTAAGTTCTCTGTCCTTGATTTTCTGATTGAGAATTCTTAAACTCTCGGCGTTTTTTGCTGATATTACAATTCCTTCGGTGTTTCTGTCAAGTCTGTTACATAGCGAGGGAGCAAAAGAATTTTCACTGTCAGGATTATATTCGCCTTTTTCATAGAGATAATGCTTTATGCGGTTTATGAGGGTGTCTGTGGTATTTTCGTCGTCCTCGTGAACAACTTCTCCGCATTTTTTATTGACAAGCAGTATATTTTCATCTTCATAGACAATATCTATCTTTGAGGGAACAGAAAGGAATTCATGTTCTTCGTTTTTTGTTTCAAAGAATTCATCGTTAATATAAAGCTGTAAAATATCACCTTCATTGAGTCTTGTTGATATTTCGCATCTTTTCCCGTTGAGCTTTATCCTTTTCGTTCTTATGTATTTATATAAAAGACTTTTAGGCAGGCTTTTTACCGCTTTTTCCAGAAACTTGTCAACTCTCTGGTTACTGTCGTTTTTGTTTATGATATATTCCTTCAATCAGTTTCACCTCTTTTAAGACTATTCTACATTATCATATGATTTTTTTCAAGGATAAAACGATAAAAAATCCTTTACATTATATATATGTTGTGATATAATAGAATGTATGTTCTATTATATGAGGAAAGAGGGTTATTCTATGGCAGAGCGTTCTGTTCACGAAGGTCATCGTGAAAGACTCAGAAATAAATTCATGACAAGCGGATTCGAAACTTTTGAAGACCACGAAATTGTCGAACTTCTTTTATTTTATGCCATTCCAAGAGGGAATACAAACCCGATAGCCCACGAACTCATCAATCGTTTCGGGAACTTAAGGGGCGTTCTTGACGCTACTCCCGAAGAACTTGAAGGAATAAAAGGACTCGGAAGTGCGGGAGTTACGTTTTTCAAAGTTATGATAAGTGCCCTTAAACAATATGAAATACAGAGTTCTGAATTCTTACAGCTTGACACAACAAAGAAACTCCGTGATTATTTCTTAAAAGATTTTATCGGAATAAAGAAAGAAGAAATCCATCTTGTAACGCTTGATGACAAACTTAATCTTATAAACTGTCATATCGTTGCAAGGGGCGGAATAAGCACAGTCCCCGTTAATATAAGAAAAATGGTTCAGATGTGTATTGAAGACAATTCGGAAACAATAGTTCTAGCACATAATCACCCTATGGGTGAAGCAAGACCATCTGCTGAAGATATAAGAGCAACAAAACATATCGCCAAAGCACTTAAAGGTGTTGGTATTTTTCTTGCCGACCATATAATTTGTTCGCCTAAAGAAAGTTATTCTATGTATGAAGGCGGATTTTTCTGTTTTGAAGAATAGAGGTTATTTTTATGGATACATTCAAACTCGTTTCTCCTTATGAACCGTCTGGCGATCAGCCGAAAGCTATAGAAAGTCTTGTCGACGGAATAAATAAGGGAATGAAAGAACAGACACTCCTTGGTGTTACAGGCTCGGGAAAAACCTTTACAATGGCCAATGTTATCGCAAAGGTAAATAAGCCTACTCTTGTTCTTGCACACAACAAGATTCTTGCCGCACAGTTATGTTCTGAATTCAAGGAGTTTTTTCCCGATAATGCGGTTGAATATTTCGTTTCGTATTATGATTATTATCAGCCCGAAGCTTATATTCCGTCAACAGATAGCTATATAGAAAAAGACAGTGCTATAAACGATGAGATAGATAAGCTCCGCCATTCAGCAACCCTTGCCGTTGCCGAAAGAAGAGATGTCATTATAGTTGCGTCGGTTTCTTGTATATATTCACTCGGTAGCCCTGAAGATTATCGTCATATGGTTATTTCTCTCAGAAAGGGAATGGAGATTTCAAGAGAAGAACTTCTCTCAAAACTCGTTGAAGACCAATACGAAAGAAACGATGTGAATTTTGTAAGAAACAAATTCAGAGTAAGGGGAGATGTTGTTGAAATATTCCCCGCTGGTTCTGCCGAAAACGCGATAAGAGTTGAATTTTTCGGAGATGAAATCGAAAGGATTTCAGAGATAAATGTTTTAACGGGAAAGGTTCTGAATACCATTAACCATGTTGCTATCTATCCCGCAAGTCATTATATTGTTGACAGAGCTAAGATGAAAAGAGCAACAGAAGAAATCTCAAAGGAACTCGAAGAAAGAGTAAAATTCTTTCAGAACGAAGGAAAACTTATTGAAGCACAGAGAATTGAACAGAGAACAAAATACGATATCGAAATGCTCGAAGAAATAGGCTTCTGTAAAGGCATAGAAAACTATTCGCGTATACTTGCGGGTCGCCCTGCAGGAAGCACCCCCTATTGTCTTTTGGACCATTTCCCCGAAGATTTTCTTATCATTGTTGATGAAAGCCATGTTTCTTTGCCACAGGTAAGGGGAATGTGGGGCGGTGACCACGGAAGAAAGAAAACGCTCATTGAATATGGTTTCAGACTTCCTTCTGCATTCGATAATCGTCCGCTTGATTTTGATGAATTCTATAACCATATCAATCAGGCGATTTTCGTCAGCGCGACACCGGGCGATTTTGAAAAAGAAAAGTCTGCTCAGATAGTAGAGCAGGTTATCCGCCCGACAGGTCTCGTTGACCCCGAAATAATTGTAAAACCAACAGAAGGACAGATAGACGACCTTGTTTCTGAAATCAACATAAGAGTTGAAAGAAATGAGAGAGTTTTAGTTACAACACTTACAAAGAAAATGGCCGAAGATTTAACAGCGTTTCTTGAAAAGCTCGACATTAAAGTAAGATATATGCATTTTGATATCGACACTATTGAGCGTATGGAAATAATCCGCGATCTTCGACTTGGAAAGTTTGATGTTCTTGTCGGAATAAATCTTCTTCGTGAAGGGCTTGACCTTCCCGAAGTTTCGCTTGTCGCTATTTTAGATGCCGATAAAGAAGGGTTCCTTCGTTCTGAAAGCTCACTTATCCAGACGATAGGCAGAGCGGCAAGAAACGCCGACGGACAAGTTATAATGTATGCCGACAACGTTACAAGATCTATGGAAAGAGCGATAACCGAAACCGAACGTCGTCGTGAAATCCAGATGAGATATAACGAAGAAAACGGAATTGTTCCTAAAACTATCGTTAAGGATATCAGAGATGTAATCGAAATAACAGGCAAGGAAGAAACCGAAAAGGAAGTAAAACGCAGACTTTCGCCAAAGGAAAAGGAAGATCTCATAAAGACACTTACCGAACAGATGAAAGAAGCCGCAAAACTGCTTGAATTCGAACATGCTGCATTTCTTCGCGATAAAATTGCCGAACTTAAAGGCGAAGATGAAAACAAGAAAATAAAATTCTGAAAATGAAAGAAGATAAAAAATGAGAGAAAACAAAATCGTAATAAAGGGTGCGAGAGAACATAACCTTAAAAATATCGACCTTGAAATTCCGAGAGACAGCCTTGTTGTTATGACAGGTGTTTCGGGTTCGGGAAAATCATCTCTTGCATTCGATACAATCTATGCCGACGGTCAGAGGAGATATGTTGAAAGTCTTTCTTCATATGCGAGAATGTTTTTGGGACAGATGGAAAAGCCTGATGTTGATAGCATTGAGGGGCTTTCTCCTGCTATATCCATCGACCAGAAAACAACTTCTAAAAACCCTCGTTCAACCGTTGGAACAGTAACAGAAATCTATGACTATCTCCGTCTTCTGTATGCAAGAATAGGCATACCTCATTGTCCTGAATGCGGAAGAGAAATCAAACAGCAGACAGTTGACCAGATTGTTGATAAGATTATGCTTTATCCCGAGGGGACAAAACTTCAGCTTTTAGCACCTATAGTAAGAGGCAGAAAAGGTGAACACTTAAAAGAGTTTGAAAGAGCGAGAAAATCAGGATATGTAAGAGTCCGTGCGGACGGAAATATGTATGACCTTTCTGAAGAAATAAAGCTTGATAAAAACAAGAAGCATAATATAGAAATTGTTGTTGACAGACTTGTTGTCAAAGAAGGTATACAGTCAAGAATTACCGACAGTCTTGAAACAGTTATGAATATCTCTGGCGGAATTGCAATAGTAGATATAATCGGCGGAGATGAGATGCTTTTTTCTCAGAACTATGCCTGCCCCGAACATAATATCTCTATTGAAGAACTCACTCCGCGTATGTTCTCGTTCAACAATCCTTTCGGTGCCTGTCCCGAATGTACAGGTCTCGGTGTTTTTCAGAAGATAGACCCCGAACTTGTTGTGCCTAATAAAGACCTTTCTATCAAGGAGGGTGCTATAAAAGCAACAGGCTGGAATGTTAACGACGATAACAGCATCGCTATGATGTATTATAGAGCAATAGCTGAAAAATATGATGTTTCTTTAACAGAACCCGTAAAGAATATTCCAGAAGAAAAACTCAATATCTTTCTTTACGGAACAAAGGGTGAAAAACTTAATCTTCACCGTGTTACATCTTTCAGCGACAGCACATATCAGGCGGCTTTCGAAGGTGTTATAAACAACCTTGAAAGAAGATACAACGAAAGCGGAAGTGACTACTCTAAAGAAGATATCGGAAACCTTATGAGCGAGGTGAAATGTCCTTGCTGTAACGGAAAACGTCTTAAAAAGGAAAGCCTTGCCGTAACTGTCGGCGGAGTTGATATTATGAAACTCTGTGATATGTCGGTAAAAACCATGTCAGACTTTTTCGCAAATCTTAAACTCACAAAAAGAGAAGAAATGATAGGCGAAAAAATCATAAAGGAAATAAACGCAAGACTTGGATTTTTAAACAATGTCGGTCTTGATTATTTAACTCTTTCACGCTCATCGGGAACTCTTTCAGGCGGAGAAAGTCAGCGTATACGCCTTGCGACCCAGATAGGCTCAGCGCTTGTAGGAGTTCTGTATATCCTTGATGAACCAAGTATCGGTCTTCATCAGAGAGACAATGATAAACTTATAGCAACGCTTAAAAAACTTCGTGACGGTGGAAATACAGTTATCGTCGTTGAACACGATGAAGATACTATGCGTTCTGCCGATTATATCGTCGATATAGGCCCCAAAGCAGGTGTTCACGGCGGTGAAGTTGTCTGCGCGGGTGATTTGAAAAAGATAATGTCCTGTAAAAATTCACTGACGGGACAGTATCTTTCGGGCAAGAAAAAAATTCCAGTTCCTACAATAAGAA
>CALGTU010000105.1 GCA_937901465.1 uncultured Clostridia bacterium
TGAAGGAATCAGGGGTTATCAATAAGACAACCATGGTATTCGGTCAGATGAACGAACCACCTGGAGCAAGAATGAGAGTAGGTCTTACAGGACTTACAATGGCTGAAAACTTCCGTGATAAAGGTGGAAAGGACGTATTATTATTCATTGATAATATCTTCCGTTTCACACAGGCAGGTTCCGAAGTATCCGCATTACTTGGACGTGTGCCTTCAGCCGTAGGTTATCAGCCTACATTACAGACAGAAATGGGTGCTCTTCAGGAAAGAATTACTTCTACAAACAAGGGCTCTATAACATCGGTTCAGGCAGTTTATGTTCCTGCCGATGACCTTACAGACCCCGCTCCCGCAACAACTTTCGCACACCTTGACGCAACAACAGTTCTTTCAAGAAGCATTTCATCACTCGGTATCTATCCCGCAGTTGACCCACTTGAAAGTAACTCAAGAATACTCACTCCCGAAATTGTAGGAAACGAACATTACGAAACAGCACGTGCTGTTCAGTCTGTTCTTCAGCGTTATAAGGAACTTCAGGATATCATCGCTATCATGGGTATGGATGAACTTTCTGATGAAGATAAGCTTACGGTTGCAAGAGCAAGAAAGATTCAGCGTTTCCTTTCACAGCCATTCAGCGTTGCAGAACCTTTCACAGGTATGCAGGGTAAATATGTTCCTATAAAGGAAACAATCAGAGGATTCAGAGAAATCCTTGAAGGCAAACACGATGACATTCCCGAATCAGCATTCCTTTTCGCAGGAACAATTGATGATGTTATCGAAAAAGCCAAGCAGAATAATGTGTAAGGAGGAAAAACTATGTCAGCAACTTTCAAGCTGAAAGTAATTACTCCTCAGAAACTGTTTTTTGATGGTGAAACAGAAAATGTCATTGTCAGAACAACAGTCGGCGATGTCGGAATTCTTGCAAAGCATATCGACTATGTAGCCGTTCTTCCCGCAGGTCCTTTAAAGGTAAAAATGCCGGACGGAAATTTTCGTGTAGCAGCGGTTTCAAGCGGAACATTAAAGGTTTCGAAAGAAGGCGTTGTTATTCTTGCAACAGCGGTTGAATGGGCAGACGAAATAGATGTCGAACACGCAAAACGATCCGAAGAAGACGCAAGAGAAAGAATAAAAATTCATAAAAGTGGCGTAGAATTTGATAGAGCACAGCTCAAACTCAAACGTGCACTCAACAGACTCAGCGTCAGCAAGAATGGATAAATAACAAAAAGCTATGTAAACAAATCAGGTTTACATAGCTTTTTTGTAAAAAGGGGAATTACATATTATGAGAAAAGTTTTTACCGTAAATGGCTATAAACTCGAATTTAAAGATGTAATTGTAGAAATAGAGGGTAAAGAAGAACAGGGAATAAGAATAAAGAATCTCGAAACCAAAGAAGAGATGATAACTTTAGACAGCGAACCTTTTCCACAAAACAGTGAAGAAGCATCAAGGTATACCGAAGATTGTTTTTATTGTGAAAATGTCCGCAAAGTCGGAAGAAAATATATTTCCGATGACGAACTTACAATGCCTGATTTATCACAATTTCCCAATGTAACAATGATTGATATGTCGAATTATAAACAGACTCTTACAGAGTATCTTCGCCATAGTGGGCGTTCACAGAAAGAAATTGATGAGGTTTTTCAGGAAATCAACCGCAGTAAAGAGGGTTGGTAAAAATAAAAGGTCAGCAGATTTTCTACTGACCTTTTTGTTATTCTACATTATTGTAAATTTCAAATCCAAGGATTTTTATAATTGTTCCGTCATCATATCCGTCGGGTTCGTCAGGGTTTAAACTGTGAACATCAGAAACGCTGTATAAAACCGCCTGATAAACAACCGTTCCTCCGTCTTTTAAATGTAATGGAACAGGAACCAAAAGTATAGCCATAACAATAACTGCAACAATTATAATAATCGCTTTTTTCATCAAATTATCCCTTTCTTATCTGAAATTTATTCCTCGTCATCTTTTGATAAAACCTTTTTACACCACGAAGTTTTATTACAATGATGACATTTAAGATATCTTGTTGTGAACATATGCATTCCGAATGTGTATTCAGAAACTGTCGGAACAAAATGTTCTCCACACTTTTTGCATTTATAATAGCCTATTGTTCTTTCACCCTCTGCGGCGATAACTATACCAACGCCGAATATCGCACAAGCGATGAGTATCAGTAATACTTTTATAGGTGTCGATATAACATCTGTATATCCACATACTACAAAAAGTAATGTTAAAAATGCAACCGTTGAGATAATTCCGATAGCAATAGTAAGCTTTGCCTTTTTTCTGTTTTCTTCTTTTTCCTTAATCATATTCACCATATTTTCCTCCGCTTTCTTAATATAATCTTCTTCAGAAACTCTTTCTCCACAAAGAAGTTCATTTACAGTAATGTCAAGTTCACTGCAAAGTGGAAGAAGTAAAGAAACTTCGGGGAATCCGTTTCCTGTTTCCCATTTTGAAACGGTCTTATCACTGATACCAAGTTTTTCAGCTAACTGTTTCTGAGTATATCCTTTTCTTTTTCTCTCAACTGAAATGAACTTTCCGATTAAAATCTGATTCATCTTTGTGCCTCCTTTCTGATTAGATTATCGCATGGATTTTACATAAATCACACCCACGGAGAGTAGAAAATGGTGAATAAAAGCGGATTCTACGATTCGTGGATATGCGTATTTACGCTATTTCGTAAGTTTTACAACACACTCACAATGATTTGTCCTCGGGAACATATCAACAGCCCTTGCTTTTTCTGTCTTATATCCGTTTTCAGAGAGGATTTTGAGATCTCTCGCACAGGTTGCAGGGTTGCAGGAAATATAAACTATCTTCTGTGGATTCATTTTTATTATCGCATCCAAAGCAACATTGTCGCAACCCTTTCTCGCAGGGTCTAAAACGATAACATCAGGGCATATTCCTTTTTCAATGAGAGAAGAAGCAACCTTTCCCGCGTCGCCACATATAAAGTCAGCATTGTCGATGTTGTTTCTTATGGCATTTTCTTTTGCGTTTTCAATAGCTTCAGGGATTATTTCAACGCCTATCAGTTTTTTTACCTTTTTCGCCATCGAAAGACCGATAGTTCCCGCACCGCAATAAAGGTCTAAAAGAATTTCATCTCCCTTTAAATCAGCATATTCCGAAGCTATTTCATAAAGCCTTTCAGCCTGCTTTGTATTTACCTGATAAAAGGCTTCGGGTGCAAGTTTTACCTTGTTTTTACACATTTCATCAAAAATAAATCCGTCACCGAATATTGTTTCAGTTTCTTTTCCCATAATTACATTTGTTTTATCGGGATTTATATTCATAACAACAGTTTTTATTTCGGGGTAAATAGGAACTATCTCGTTAGCAAGTGAATTTATTTCTCTTCTGCAATTCTTTCTTACAACAAGACAGAGCATTATTTCGCCCGAATGATATCCGCGTCTTAAAAATATGTGACGAAGTATTCCTGTATTGCTTATTTCATCATAAGGAGAAATTCCTTTTTTAACAGCAATTTCAAGAACTTTTTTTGATATTTCAGCAAAGATTTCGGGTTGCAATCTACAATCGGCAAACGGGATAACTCTGTGACTTCTCTGCGCATAAAATCCGAAAACTGCTTTTCCGTCAATTTTGCTTACAGGATACTGTGCCTTGTTTCTGTAATAATCGGTTTCATCACATCCGAGAATTTCTTCAAAGTGTGGTTCAACATTACCTATTCTTTTAAATGCATTTCTTACCATATTATCCTTGACATTAAGTTCTGATTTATATGAAATGTGTCTTAAAGAACAGCCACCGCATTTTTTAAAAACAGGACAATCAATTTCGATTCTGTCTTCTGATGGAGTAATTATCTTGTCAATAATTCCATAAGCATAAGTTTTCTGTGTTTTTACTATCTTAACCGATAATTTATCGCCTATTGCCGAAAAAGGAACAAAAACGGCGATTCCGTCGCATCTGCCAACTCCGTTTCCTTCATCTGTTATGTCTGTTATAGTGAGTTCTATAATATCATTTTTGTTGAACATAAAAAATCCTCTTTAAATAAATTAGTTACTTAATTATACAATAATCTGAGCGGATTTTCAATAGTCTTGATTTTTAAGGGGCTTTATGATATAATTCATTATTATGATTTTTATGGAGGAATCTTATGAAAAAGATTTTATCTTTGATAACAGTTTTTATGATGTTATCAGCATTTACAGGTTGCAATAAAACAGGTACACCTGATAGTTCGAACGAAACAACTACGGTAGTAGTTGAAGATACAACTTCTGAAGAAGTAACTGTAACAACAGAAGAAACAACATCAGAGGCTACAACAACTGCTCCTGAAACCGTTGCAACAACAGAAGAAACAACAACTCCCGAAACTACAACAACCGTTCCGGAAACAACTACAACAGAGGAAACAACAACTCCTGAAACTACAACAACCGTTCTCGAAACAACCACAGTTGCAACAACTACAACAGTTGCGACTACAACTACACCACCGCCTGCACCACAGAGAACAACACCTGCTGAATATGTTGCTTATTGCGATGAAGTAGCAAGACTTATAAATGAATACAGAACAGCTAACGGACTTCAGGAATGTAATTATAGCGTTTACATTACAAATGCATCACAGATACGTGCCAACGAATTGCCGATATTATTTTCGCATAAGAGACCTGACGGAAATTCTTATAATACAGCTTTGGAAGATGTAGGAATAAAAACATCACTTCGTGATTTTGGTGAAATACAGGCCAGATGGAATCCTGGTAACACAAAAGATAAATATAGTCCTAAGTATACAGTTTATACACAATGGTTGAAATCTTCTGGTCATAAAGATGTTATGAGCAGAGAAAATTGGAATTATATGGGCGTTGCTATATCTGTTGGACCTGATAACACATATTACACAAATGTGATTTTCGCCGAAACCAAAAGAGGATTAACATCAATCCAGTAATTTCAAAGAGCGTCAGAAAATGACGCTCTTATTTTTTTCTTTTCCCCTTGACAAACTTTTTAATTGTGGTATAATTTAATCTTACCGAAAGAAAATGAGGAGGTGAGTTGGTTTGGCAACGCTTAAAACAATATCTGAAAACAGACAGGCGAGACATGAGTATTTTGTGCTTGATAGTTTCGAAGCGGGAATAGAACTTGTCGGAACAGAAGTTAAATCCATCAGAAATGGCGGAGTGAACTTAAAAGACAGCTGGTGTTCTATTGATAACGGCGAACTTTTTGTTAAGGGAATGCATATTTCTCCTTATGAAAAGGGAAATATATTCAATAAAGACCCTTTCCGCGTAAGAAGACTTTTAATGCATAGAAAAGAAATCAACTCTCTTTTTGGTAAAGTCAAGCAGGAAGGACTTACTCTTATCCCTCTTTCTCTTTATTTCAAAGACTCAAGAGTAAAAATACAGATAGGTCTTTGCAAGGGTAAAAAACTTCACGATAAGCGTGAAGATATCGCAAAACGCGATGCCAAGCGTGAAATTGAGCGTTCCGTTAAGGAACGTCTCAGATAATCCAAGGGGGCGTAAAGGTTTCGACGGGGATTTTGAAGTATGGCAAGCGAGCAGAGGAATCGGACCTCTATAAAACCGATAATTGTGTTTAAATATAAACGCTAACAATAATTACGAACTCCAGGCTGCTTAATTAAGCCTGCGTCTGTCCGATGAGTACCACGGCATCGGAACAGGCGTCGATTAGTGGTGAACATCTGTAAAGAGCGTCCATGCTTTACAGAGGTATTTTGGACTACCGAGTCTTTCAGCCTGTCTTTTGGCGGTAAGATAAGGGAATTTTAAATAAAAGACTGCGCTCGGAGAAAACTGTATGAATAGGTTTTCGGACAGGAGTTCGATTCTCCTCGCCTCCACCACCAAAAATCAGTAAAAAGTCGCGATTTAAGCGACTTTTTATTTTGTTTTTCAGACAAAAGAGGTATTTAAAATGGGAATAAAAGAAAAAATCAGCAAATTCAAAAACAACTATGTGATAAATCAGGTCAAGAATGCAAAAATTCCCGAATTCAGTGAAAAGTCGGACATAATAAGAAAGCGTATGACTTTCAGCGGAAAAGTTCAGAATATAGGATTCAGACTTGAATTTTCAGAACTTGCCAAAAGACTCGGTTTAACGGGATTCTGCGAAAATCTCGAAAACGGCGATGTTTTTGCCGAAGTTCAGGGGAGTTCAGAAAAGATAGATTTTCTTGTTTCTTTTATGGAGTCACTCAAACGAATTAAAATAACAAAGAAAATAATAGAAGACCTTGATGTGAATTCAGAAGAAAAAGAATTTATGGTCAATAAGTAAGTCGGAGTATGATAATATGGCGAAAAAAGAAGAAAAAACAAATGTTATGCGAATACTCGATGCTGCAAAAATAGAGTATAAAAGTCATTCTTATATAGATACAGGTGCTGTCTCGGGAACAGAAGTCGCCGATGCTTTGGGCGAAGATTACGATAGCGTTTTCAAAACCCTTGTTACTGTCGGAAAATCGGGAGAGCATTATGTTTTTGCAATTCCTGTTGATAAAGAACTCGACCTTAAAAAAGCGGCGGTAGCAGCAGGCGAAAAAGCAATTTCTATGGTAAAATCAAAAGAACTTTTATCACTCACAGGATATATTCATGGTGGATGTTCACCTATAGGAATGAAAAAGTATTTCAAAACTTTTTTTGATGAAACAGCAATGCTTTTTGATACGATTTTTTTCAGTGCGGGAAAGATAGGTTATCAGGTTGAAATGTCACCTGATGATATAGATAAAATCATTCCGTTTGAATATAAAGATCTGACATAAAATAAGACCGTAGATTTATTTCTGCGGTTTTTCTTTTTTGTTCTGTGAAATCTGCGTGAAAAGACTGAAAATTTATCCAATAAGTTTAAGTTATAAATGGCGTTTAATTACTGATTTGACGAATTTTTTTGAAGATATTTACATTATAAAATATAAGGAGTATAATGATATTTGTGATAATTTTTTAGGGAGGATTAAAAGATGATAAAAAAGCTCTTTCCATGTGTCGGAAAGTATCTGAAACAGTCAATACTCGCACCTATTATGGTCATCTGTGAAGTTATCCTCGAAACTACAATACCTCTCGTAATGGTAGAGATAGTAGACAGAGGAATAAAACTTGGAAATATCAAATATGTCGCACAAATGGGTGCTATAATGATTACTATGGCACTTTTCTCGCTTATGTTCGGTGCACTTTCAGGAAAATTTGCCGCAGAAGCGTCAATGGGATTTGCAAAGAATGTCCGTAAAAAACTTTTTGATAAGGTTCAGGATTTTTCTTTTGCAAATGTAGATAAGTTCAGTACAGCAAGCCTTATAACAAGACTCACAACCGATGTTACAAATACACAGATGTCATATATGATGCTTATAAGAGTATTTGTAAGATCGCCTTTTATGCTTGGCATTGCAACATTTGAGGCTTTCAGAATAAATTCTAAACTTGCTATGACATTTGTTGTTGCTATACCTGTTCTTGCAGCAGCACTTATAATTATCGCAAAATTCGCATTCCCTCTTTTCGAGAAGATGCTTAAAAAATACGATGCCTTAAACGCAAGTATTCAGGAAAATCTTATCGGAATAAGAGTTGTAAAGGCTTTCGTAAGAGAAGACCATGAAAGCCAGAAATTTCGTGATGCATCAGAAAAACTCAGAGATATGCAGTATAAGGCAGAAAGCGTTATTATCTATTCAATGCCTTTCATGCAGCTTGTTATCTATGGCTGTACACTCGCAATCTACTGGTTCGGCGGAAACCTCATGGTAGCCGGCGAAATGCAGGACGGTGAACTTTTAGGATTTATAACATACATCATGCAGATTTTAATGTCGCTTATGATGATGTCTATGATATTCATAACACTCGTTCTTTCAAGAGCTTCTGTCGAAAGAATTGTCGAAGTTTTCGATGAAGAAGTTGATGTTGCCGATAACGAAAACGGTCTTACATCTGTTTCGGATGGTTCTATTGAATTCAGAGATGTTAATTTCAGCTATTCAAAGGATAAGGAAAACCTTACTCTTGAAAATATAAATATTAGCATAAAATCAGGCGAAACAATAGGAATAATCGGCGGAACAGGTTCATCAAAAACAACTCTTGTTCAGCTTATTCCAAGACTTTATGATGTTTTATCAGGAGAAGTTCTGGTCGGCGGAAAGAATGTAAAGGAATATACTCTTGATGCACTCAGAAACTCTGTCGCTATGGTTTTACAGAAGAATGTTCTTTTCTCTGGAACAATAAGAGAAAATCTCAAATGGGGTGACCCTGACGCTACTGATGAAGAAATTTTCGAAGCTTGTAAGGCTGCTCAGGCACATGATTTTATTATGTCATTCCCTGATGGATACGATACCGATTTGGGACAGGGCGGTGTAAATGTTTCAGGCGGACAGAAACAGCGTCTTTGTATAGCAAGAGCGCTTCTCAAAAAACCTGCGATTGTTATCCTTGATGATAGCACAAGTGCAGTCGATACAGCAACAGACAGCAAAATACGTCAGGCTTTCAGAGAAAAACTTGCTGATACAACAACTATCATTATAGCACAGAGAATCTCATCTGTTTCCGATGCTGACAGAATTATAGTTCTCGACGACGGAAAGATTAACGGAATAGGAACTCATGAGGAACTTCTTTCTTCAAATGCAATTTACAGAGAGGTATATGACTCTCAGCAGAAAGGAGCTGAATAATCTATGGCAAAAAATATGAAAGCTCCTGATGCACCAAAGGATGTAAAGAAAATCTTTTCAAGACTTTTCTCTTACTATAAGGATTACAAATTTCTTGTTGTGATTGCGGTTATAACTGCTATATTCAGTTCAGCTGCTTCTATTGTAGGAACTCTTTTCTTAAAAGAACTTATAGACACTTATATAACTCCCATTGTAGAAAAAGCTCCCGACGCTCCTACAATCGCGGATTTCGGAATGGCAGTTTTAGCGGTAGGTGTTGTTTATATTATCGGTGCTGTTTCAACCTTTACCCTTAATAAGATAATGCTTTATATTTCAACAAGAATACTCGATAGGGTAAGAACAGAACTTTTCGTAAAACTTCAGAAACTTCCCATAAAGTTCTTTGATACCCATACTCATGGCGAACTTATGAGCCGTTTCACAAACGACGTTGACGCTCTCCGTGAAATGACAAGCAACAGTATTTCTCATATCTTCACAACAACTCTCAGCATTGTTTCTGTTTTTGTTACAATGATAGTTCTCAGCTGGCAGCTTACAATACTTGTTGTCCTTATGCTTTTCCTTGTTATGTTCCTTATCGGAAAAATCGGTGGAAACAGCGGAAAGTATTTCAAGAAACAGCAGGAAGAAATCGGTAAGGTAAACGGTTTTGTTGAAGAAATGATTGAAGGACAGAAAGTCGTAAAA
>CALGTU010000106.1 GCA_937901465.1 uncultured Clostridia bacterium
CCAACTGGACTCGAACCAGTGACATCTTGATTAACAGTCAAGCGCTCTACCGACTGAGCTATGGAGGGGTTCTTTTACGGCTTACATCTTCCGCAGGGTTTGTATCCGTCGGCTATGGCTTTGTCATAGTCATTTGTAAATGCCTTGTTTTCTTCTTTCATATCCTTTACCGATGAACATTCTGCGAAGTGGATTTTCTTTGTGTTCGTGTTCAAAACATAAGTCGTTTTAGCAGGTGTTTCACTCTGCTTTATGGTAGCAGTTGTAACCTTTGGCGCAGTTGTTGTAGCGACAGTTGTTTCGACAACCTCTTTGTATTCCGAGGGTTTTACATTTACAGAAATCGTCTTTCCGTCAGATGTGAAGACGATATTTCCCTGAATGTCTGTTCTGTATGTCTTTATGTTTCTTTCATTAAGACGCTTTAAAACTGCATCGGTAGGGTGACCATATGAATTATAAAGTCCGCAACTGATAACGGCATATTTCGGCTCGACTTTTTTAAGGAAATTAGCACTTGAAGAACCGCTCGAACCGTGATGCCCGATTTTTAAAACATCACACTTTATGTTTGTCCATATTCCGTCCTCTTCCGACTTTTCGGCATCGCCTGTGAAAAGGAACTTATTGTCGCCGTATGTAAGTTTTATGACTATCGAATTGTTGTTCATCTCATCAGCGTCAATCGCTTTTGGTGCAACAACTTCAATAAGCAGATTTCTGTCGTTTAAGATTTCATCTCCTGCCATTACAGAGTGCGCAGATGCCTTGCTGTTCTTTACTGCTTTGAGCATATTTGTGTAAGCCTGCGATGTCGCCGAAGATGTTGTCATATAAAAATGCTTTACATTGAAGTTGTTTATAACCTCTGACATTCCGCCGATATGGTCGCTGTGTGGGTGGGTTGCAACTACATAATCGAGGGCGTCATAGCCCTTGCTGTGAATGTAAGCAACAACATCGCTTCCCTTGTCGGTTTCACCCGCGTCTATTAGCATCGTTTCATCGTTGGGGAGTTCTATGAAAATACTGTCCCCCTGACCGACATCTATAAAATGCACCACCATTTTGTCGGTAAAATCCTTTTTGGGCGCAGGGGTTGTCGTAGTCGCTCTGGTAGTTGTAACTATGGGCGTTGTTGTCGCTATGGTTGTTTTTGAGGTTGAAACAGAATTTTCACTTTCTTCAGGTAATGTTGTTTCAGAAGGAGTTTCTTCTGTAACAGGAATTTCTGTTTCACTTACAGTTTCGGTAGAAATCGTTGTTTCTATGGGGACTGTTGTTTCTTCTATGCTGACGCTTTCTTCGGTAGTTTCACTGACAGCAGTGGTTTCTGAAACACTTGTTTGCTTTGTCGTTTCAGGGCTTTTCCCACTATTTTCGGGCAACAAAAGGCAACCCGTAAACAGAGTTGTTATCATAATCAGCGTTACCGATAACGAAAGAAATTTTTTCATTTTAATTACCTCCTGTATCGTTGTTATAATAATTATAACACGCAGGGTGTGTCGAATTATGGACAATGGTGTCGAATGAGAGGGGGAATGTACACAGGTTTATCCGTTAATATATTGTCGGTTTTCTGACTATAATAATTATAGTCGGATATTTGACAATGTTCAAGTAGTCGAACATAATTTATAATAAAATTACAGAATAATCGACACTACGGGAGAACGGATATGATAGTTTACACTCCGCTATGGGAGACTATGAAAAAGAAAGGCATATCGACCTATGCCCTTATAAATAAGCATAATATCAGCAGTAGCACGATAAACCGCCTGCGTCATAATATGGGCGTTACAACTCAGCTGATTGACGACCTCTGCAAAATCCTCGATTGTAATGTCGAGGACATTATGAAACACGAAGATGAAAACTAA
>CALGTU010000107.1 GCA_937901465.1 uncultured Clostridia bacterium
GCAGATGATTTAGACCTCGGTGACATTCTTTTTGCATCGGGTGCATCAACCGATTCTAACTTTATGGAACAGTATAACCTTCCGGGAACATTCGCACCCATAGCAGATTTTTCACTTCTTAGAAAAGGAATTGAATCTGCTGAAAAGCTTGGTATAAAATATAAAGTAGGAAATGTTGTTTCGACAGACGCTTTCTATCACGACCGCCCCGATTGCAACGACAAATGGAAATCAATGGGCGTTCTCGCCGTTGAAATGGAAGCAGCAGGTCTTTATTGCAACGCCGCAAAGCTTGGTAAAAAAGCACTCTGTATGCTTACTGTTTCAGACCATATCTATAAAGGAACTGCTCTTTCTGCTGATGACAGAGAAAAGACTTTCACAGATATGATGAAAATCGCATTAGAGTTCGCTGGTTAACTTATTGTATAATATATTGTGCATATTACTAATAGTTATTAACTTTTAGTAATCATAAAATAAAATTATACTTATTGTAAAGGAAAATAAAATGAATTTCAAGAAAATAATTTCATTGTCGCTATGTGTTTTTACCTTAGGATTAACAGGTTGCGCTTCTACTTCAGCAAGGCCTGTCAAGATTGCAACAATAGCAGACAGTGCTCCTTATGACTACACAGACGAAAACGACAAGCTTATGGGAATAGATATAGAAATTCTCTCAAAGGCATTCCCGAAAAACGAAGTAATAGTAAACTGTTATTCAGATGAAGAAATATTCGGAATTTTAGACAGCGGAAACTGTGATGTTATCGCTGCTGCTATCCCTGATGATGATTTTCGTCTTGACGGATTTCTTACAACAGACATATATTCAGAAACAGAGCTTGTTATCGTTGTTAAAGAAGGTTCTCAGATAGTAACGCATTACGGGCTTGTAGGAAAGAAAGTCGGTTGTGTTTCAAATTCTGTTGCTAGAGAATATGTTTCTGAAATAAAGGACGCAACGGGAATGGCTTATGAAAAGGGTTCCGACGCTGTCCGTGAACTTCTCACAGGGAAAATTGATGCCATAGTTTTTGACTCATCGGTTGCGGATATTTACATTGAAGAAAATGTAGGAATCAGAAAAATCGAAAAACCCGTTTATAAAAAAAGTTACGTTATGGTTGTAAATCCAAGGCGACCTGAAATATACGATGCTTTACAGTTAAAGATTGCTGAAATGAAAGAAGATGGCTCTTTACAGGAAATCATAGATTCCTACATCACCGCCGAATAGGTGCGTGACCGCACAGGACAAATCGTTTCGATATTTGTTTGGGAAATAAAAAACAGCTCGGTAACGGAGAAATCTGTTGCCGGGTTTTATTTTATGCGTGACCGCACAGGACAAATCGTTTCGATATTTGTTTGGGAAATAAAAAACAGCTCGGTAACGGAGAAATCTGTTGCCGGGTTTTATTTTATGCGTGACCGCACAGGACAAATCGTTTCGATATTTGTTTGGGAAATAAAAAACAG
>CALGTU010000108.1 GCA_937901465.1 uncultured Clostridia bacterium
AGACAGAATAAAAATAAAGGGTATCAGAAAATCTGATACCCTTTTGATTTACGTTGTCTGTTCTGCATTATCTGTCGGTGTTTCGCCTTTATAAAGAAGTTTCATAACAATAGGAGTTATAATCGACGAACAGATAATAAGAAGAATTACCGAAGCAAAATATTCGGGACTTAAGAGTCCTACTGCGAGACCTTTCTGTGCAACGATGAGAGCAACTTCGCCTCTTGTCATCATTCCTACGCCGACTTTGAAAGAATCTTTCCAGTTATTTTTGCAAAGACGTGCAACAAGTCCGCAACCGATTATCTTTGTTATCATAGCAACAACAACGAATGCTAGCGAGAAGATAAGAAGCGAAACTGTAAAGCCGTCAAATCTTGTTTTGAGACCGATACTTGCAAAGAATACAGGTCCGAAAAGCATATATGAATTTATATCCATCTTTTCAGCGATATAATCTGAATCACGGAGATTACAGAGAATTATTCCCGCTACATAAGCACCTGTGATATCGGCTATTCCGAAATAAACTTCTGCTATATATGAAAGTGCGAAACAAAGGCAGAGTCCCATAATGGGAATTCTTCTCTGATGAGGATATTTTTTGTCGAGCACCTTGAATATTTTATAAAGAATAAATCCTATTACTATGCTGAATGCGAAGAAAAGAACTGTGCTGATAACGACATTAAGAGGATTTGATGATGTATCTCTGAAACCTATTACAAATGTTAAAACGATAATTCCTATAACATCATCTATGATAGCGGCACTTAAAATGAGAGTCCCTATTCTTCCCTTTAAATGACCGAGTTCACGGAGTGTCTGGACTGTTATACTTACAGATGTTGCTGTCATGATAACGCCTATGAAAACTGCCTTAAAAAACTCTAAACTTCCTACTTCAGCAAAACCATAGAATGCGGAATAGAGCAAAAATCCGCCAACAAGAGGAACAAAAACACCGACTATCGCTATAAGTATTGCTATTGGCCCTGTTTTTAAGAGATCTTTAAGGTCTGTTCCGAGACCTGCTGAAAACATAAGAAGAATTACCCCTATTTCAGCCATTTTGAGAAGAAAATCGGTCTGTTCGACGAAGCCTAAAAGCGATGGACCTAAAAGAAGTCCCGCAAGGATTTCACCTACTACCTGAGGTGCTTTGAGTTTTTTAGCGAGAAGTCCCATAACCTTTGCTGCAAAAATTATGATTGCAAGGTCTTTAAAAACAAGAAAAGATTCCATTTATATTCCTCCGTATCAATACACTGTCAGATTTTATTATATTACATATTTTTTTGAAAAACAAGAGAAATAATATACATATTAAACAATGGAGTATGTTAAGTTTTAGGAAAAATAACGAAACCCGTTCTCATAAAGAGAACGGGTTTTTGTTTTGATTTATTGGTTTCAAAGAATTACTTAAGAGCTTCTTCAACTGCAACTGCGCAAGCAACTGTAGCACCAACCATGGGGTTGTTACCCATGCCGATGAGACCCATCATTTCAACGTGTGCGGGAACTGATGAAGAACCTGCGAACTGAGCGTCTGAGTGCATACGACCCATTGTGTCAGTCATACCGTATGAAGCAGGACCTGCTGCCATGTTGTCGGGGTGAAGTGTACGGCCTGTACCACCGCCTGAAGCAACTGAGAAGTATTTCTTGCCCTTTTCTGTGCATTCCTTCTTATATGTTCCTGCAACGGGATGCTGGAATCTTGTGGGGTTAGTTGAGTTACCTGTGATAGAAACGTCAACGCCTTCCTTCCACATGATAGCAACGCCTTCTGTTACATCATTAGCACCATAGCAGTTTACCTTAGAACGAAGTCCATCGGAATATGCTTTACGGAATACTTCCTTAACCTCACCGGTATAATAATCCATTTCAGTTTCAACATATGTAAAACGAGCAATAATCTGTGCAGCATCTTTACCAAGACCATTAAGGATTACACGGAGAGGTTCCTTACGAACACGATTAGCCTTTTCCGCAATACCAATAGCACCTTCTGCAGCAGCGAAAGACTCGTGACCGGCAAGGAAAGCAAAGCACTTGGTATCTTCCTCAAGAAGCATCTTACCGAGGTTGCCGTGACCAAGACCAACCTTTCTCTGGTCAGCAACAGAACCAGGGATACAGAAAGCCTGAAGACCCTCACCTATTGCAGCAGCAGCGTCAGCAGCTCTTGTGCAGCCCTTCTTGATTGCTACAGCACAGCCTACAGTGTAAGCCCACTTAGCATTTTCAAAGCAGATAGGCTGAATACCCTCTACAAGCTTGTAAATATCAAGACCTTTTGCTTTAGTTACTTCAGCAGCTTCTTCGATAGAATTGATGCCGTACTGGTTGAGAAGAGCAAGAACCTGCTTTTCTCTTCTTTCATATGATTCAAACAAAGCCATTGTAGTTTACCTCCTTAAAAATAATAACAGCAATTACTGCTTTCTGGGGTCGATGATCTTAACAGCGTCAGCAACTCTGCCGTACTGACCCTTAGCCTTTTCAAATGCAGTATTTGCGTCATCGCCTGCCTTGATGAAATCCATCATCTTACCGAAATTTACAAACTGGTAACCGATAATCTCATCGTCAGCATTAAGAGCAAGTCCTGTTACATAACCATCAGTCATTTCAAGGTAACGAGGTCCCTTTGCAAGAGTACCGTACATTGTACCAACCTGAGAACGAAGTCCCTTACCAAGATCTTCAAGACCTGCACC
>CALGTU010000109.1 GCA_937901465.1 uncultured Clostridia bacterium
TTATCATATACTGTCATATGTGGGTATAACGCATATGATTGGAATACCATCGCAATATTACGATCTTTTGGAGCTACGTCATTCATTAATTCTCCGTCAATATAGAATTCTCCTGATGAGATTTCTTCTAAACCAGCAATCATACGTAATGTTGTTGATTTACCGCATCCTGAAGGACCAACGAAGATGATGAATTCTCTGTCACGGATTTCGAGGTTGAAGTCCGAAACAGCTACTACTCCGCCGGGGTATTTCTTGTAAATTGAGCGAAGAGAAAGATTTGCCATTTAAAAAACCTCCCAAAAATATTTTGTAAAAATAGTTAGCATTTTTACGACCTTACGGTCTGCGTATATTACGCCTTACAAATATAATACCAAAAAATGCACCCATATTTCAAGTTGCTTTATACCCAAACTTGCAAAAGTGTGTTTATTTATTTTGACGAAAAAAAACAGGCGAAAAATCGTTTTTTAACCGATAGCTAAAATTAAGACTTGATTTTTTCTATTTCTTTGTGCAATATTTCCCTGCACTCTCCAAGAGCGAGATTTTCATCAAGAAAAAGACCGCCGATAGAGAGTCTTTTAAGGTATATTATACGGTTTCCGAGGGCTTCAAACATTCGTTTGATCTGATGAAATTTTCCCTCAAAAATTGTTAAATATACCGAATTTTCATCGTCTGTAAACTCTATAAAAGCGGGCTTGCATTCTTCTCCGCCTGATATTGTAATGCCCGATTTAAAGGCATTTTCATAGTCTTTCTCGGCCTTTTTTTCAAGTCGGCAAAGATACTTTTTTGCGACATGTTTCGCAGGCGACAGAATGTCGTGTGCAAACTCACCGTCATCTGTTATAAGAACAAAACCCTCGGTATCTTTATCAAGCCTTCCCGCAGGGAAAAGACCCTTTCTTTTAAGTTCATCGGGCAGAAGGTCGATAACTGTCGGAGAGGTATCATCATCTGTTGAACAGACATAACCCGCGGGTTTATTCATCATTATATATAGGTATCTTTTATAGACGATTTCTTTTCCCGAAAAAGTGACAACATCTGTTTCGGGGTTTATCTTCATATCTCCCGTTTTGGCAACATTTCCGCAAACGGTTACTTTTCCCTGACGGATAACTTTTTTTACATCAGCCCTTGAAATTCCTGTCTGATTAGAGATGAATTTATCAAGTCTTTCCATAAAACTCTCCTTATAAAAAAGCACCGAAGACCGCTTTGTGCCTTCGGTGCGAAAAGTTCAATCTGTTAAAAATTAAACTCCGTATTTTGTTGTTACAACGGGGATACCAACGCCCATAGTTGATGTAACTGTGCAAGACTTGAGGTATGTTCCCTTTGCAGCTGCAGGCTTAGCCTTAACGATTGCTTCCATAAGTGTTTCAAAGTTCTGTGTGAGCTTTTCAGCACCAAATGAAGCCTTACCGATAGGACAGTGAATGATGTTTGTCTTATCGAGACGGTATTCAATCTTACCAGCCTTAGCTTCTGTGATAGCCTTTTCGATGTCAGGTGAAACTGTACCTGCCTTGGGGTTAGGCATAAGACCACGAGGACCGAGAACTCTGGCTGCCTTACCAACAACGCCCATCATATCGGGTGATGCGATACAAACGTCGAAATCGAGCCAGTTTTCCTTAACGATCTTATCAACGAGGTCAGCACCGCCAACAAATTCAGCACCTGCTGCCTTTGCTACTTCTTCCTTATCTTCCTTGCAGAATACGCAAACGCGAACATTCTTACCTGTTCCGTTAGGAAGAACAACCGCACCTCTAACCTGCTGGTCAGCGTGCTTACCATCAACGCCGAGACGAACATGGATTTCGATTGTTTCATCAAACTTTGCCTTTGCATTCTTGCAAGCTAAATCGAGAGCTTCTGTAGCTTCATACATTTTATTTTTGTCGATTGCTTTAGCGCTGTCGACATATTTCTTACCGTGTTTCATTAAATTATCCTCCTCATAAGTGGTGATAGCGGAATATTCCTCCCACTACATTTTGGGTGTATTAGTCAACAACTTCGATACCCATTGAACGAGCTGTTCCGGCGATCATGCTCATTGCATTTTCGACGTTAGCTGCGTTAAGGTCAGGCATTTTCTGTTCAGCGATCTGCTGAATCTGTGCTTTTGTAATCTTTGCAACCTTATTCTTGTTAGGAACACCTGATGCCTTGTCGATCTTACAAGCTTTCTTGATAAGAACGGCTGCGGGTGGTGTCTTTGTGATGAATGAGAATGAACGGTCTGCGTAAACAGTGATAACAACAGGGATGATAAGTCCGATGTCGTTCTTTGTTCTCTCATTGAATTCCTTTGTAAAAGCCATGATGTTTACACCGTGCTGACCGAGTGCAGGTCCAACAGGTGGTGCAGGGGTTGCTTTACCCGCTGCGATTTGCAGCTTAATGTAGCCAACTACTTTCTGTGCCATGCTTTCGCACCTCCATAAAATGTGGTAAGGCGAGTTGATGAGTCTTAATATTTCAACTCTCCCACTTGTACGCTGTACTGCGTACTCATCAAAGGGACTTTCCCTTTAACTTCGTTTAATGATGTTTGATTTAGTCATCGATTTTCTGAACCTGCATGATGTTGATTGTTGCAGGAGTTTCTCTTCCGAACATAGAAACGATGACTTCTGCTGTCTGGTCATCAAGATTGATGCTCTTGACAACGCCCACAAAGCCGTCAAGCTGACCGCCTGAAACGCGGACACTGTCGCCGATTGAGAAATCGACTTCAAACTTGTTCTGCTTTGCCTTGTCTTCGGCAGAACCGAATTTTTCAAGGAGTCTGTTGAATTCCTTATCTGTAAGCGGAACGGGCTTTGACCCGGGGCCTACAAACCCTGTAACGCCTCTGATGTTTCTTACTGCCGACCAAGCGTTGTTGTCGTCATCGAAAATCATCTTTACGAGAACATAACCGGGAAGAACGTTTCTTTCGTGGTCCTTGATTTCGTCGCCTTTCTTTTCAGAAACTTTTTCAATGGGAACGATAACATCAAAGACATAATCCTGAAGGTTCTTGTTTTCAACAACTCTCATAATTGTTCTTGCAACATTCTTTTCGTATCCCGAATAGGTGTGGATAACATACCATTTTGCTGTATCAGACATTATTTAACACCCTTTCTTAATACTACTGAACGTTTCCGCCACTGAGAACGATTCTGAGAAGTTCAGCCAGACCTGCGTCAATAAGGCCGATGAATATTGCACATATAGCCATTACTGTGAGCACTATGCCTGTGTTGTTTATGACCTGTTTCTTTGTAGGCCATACAACTTTCTTGAACTCTACCCTAGCTTCTTTGAGCCATTTGACAACCTTGTTGCTGTCCTTCTTCTTAGCAGGAGCTTTCTTGTCTGCTGTTTTTTTCTTATCAGCCATAACTCAAAACCCTCCGCTCTTACTTTGTTTCTTTGTGAAGAGTATGCTTGCGGCACTTCTTGCAGTACTTGTTCATTTCAAGTCTGTCAGGGTCGTTCTTCTTGTTCTTCTTAGAACAATAGTTTCTCTCCTTGCATTCTGTGCAAGCCAATGTAATTTTTACTCTCATTTCGGCACCTCCTATAAATCTGAAAGCCTCCCTCGTGGTATGAAGGGGATTTTTAACCCACTACTGAAAAATGGGCGCAAAAAATAAAACCCCTAAAACGAGGTAATAACACTATACCACAACGGACAACCGCTGTCAATAGAAAATTTCGCATTCAGAAGACATTTTGTGCACTTTTGATATTTTCATACCTTTTCCGGTTCGTCTTTATACCATTTATTATATATAAAAGGCGAAAAAGTGAATATGTCCATTATATCTGCCCCATAATAACCACAGAAACAGACAGGAGGTTTTTACTATGGATTACGATGTTTATCTATCTGACGATGGGTTATGTTCGGAAAACGGGAGGGGCGTTGCATCGGCAGACGCTCTTTTATCGGGAAAATGCATAGCGGCGGTTGCCAAAAAAGTTGTTGTTGCACATAACGGAGAAAAATCCGCGGAATGTCTTTCGCTGGCGGTTGCGGCAGGGGCGGCGGAAAAAGGCGCTGATGTATTTTTTGCTTCATCGCTCCCCGAACCCGCTTTCGACCTCGCTATGAAACTTATCGGCGCTAAGGCGGGGTGTTTTGTTTCGGGGGGAGTTTTTTCGAAGATAAAATTCTTCTCTGAAAGGGGGCTCCCCTTATCATCAGAAGACGAAGAGAAGATAGAAAAAGTTCTTTCGGGAAAAGAAACGACAACTATTTCGGGATATGGAAAAATCCGCAGTATCGACGGGGTTTCTTCGGTTTATTCGGAAAGGATAAAAAATCTTCTGGGCGATATTTCTATAGCCGTTAAAATCTATTCTCCCGACAGGGAAGTTATGGCGGCGGCAGAAAGAATTTTTCCGAGGTGTCGCGGCGATGGAGATATAGTTTTCAATATATCCTCAGACGGCAGAAAGGTTTCGGCATTTTCTTTGAAAACAGGGCATATCTTCTATGAAAAGCTGTTGCTGTTATGTTCATTGGCAGAATTCAGAGAAGGAAACGACATCTCTCTTCCATTTTCATCGCCCGTTATCATTGACGAAATCGCTTCGGAATACGGCAGAAAGGTTATGAGATATTATGAAAGAACAAAGGATTATTCAGATAACGACGGAAGAAAAAACGCCCTTTATTGTCGTTTCGGACGTGACGCTTTAACGCTTATCGCAAAGATTTTAAGATATCTTGAAGACAACGACCTTACGCTTTATGAAGCTCTGGAAAATCTCCCGCAGTTTGCAACGGTTACAAGATTTGTTCCGAAAGAGAATGCGGATGAGGTTTTTGAAAAGATATGCAGTAAAAAAGCGGGAAGAAACGAAGGGGTCGCAAAATGTGAAAACGGAGAAAGGGTTATCATAAAGCCCGTTAAATCGGGGCGTGGATTTACGCTTATCGCGGAAAGTTTCAGAACAGAAACCGCTTCTGAACTGTGTGATTTCTATGAAAAAAAGATAAAGATGCTTTAAATCGACACGAAAGTGCGGGATATGACATATTTTCCGCACTTTCATCTGTTTGACAAATCCACTGTATTATGGTAGACTAAAATAGATTAACCTGAACTTTTTGGGGGAGAGTCCCTTTAAATATAAAATACATACACAGAAACAACATAAATCCCTATATTCCGAGGGAGAGGCGGTATGCATGAGGCAGAGGCACTCCGTTGACGTTTTACGGAAAAACGGGATTTCCGACTAAATGAAAGGCGGTCAAGATTTGGAAAAAAAGAATAATCCTAAACTCAATGGATTCGGGAAAAAGCAGGAAAAAGCTCCCGAAAAGGTGGCAAGAAAGCCTCTTACTCAGAAAGCGGCTAATTTTGCCGAATACGAAGCTATGATGAACGAAAAGAAAAAAGCCGAAAAGAAAAAGGCAAAAGAAAAGAAAAAACCTGTAATCGAAAAGGTTTCAAAAAAAGCTCAGAAAAATACAAAAACAAAACAGAATCTGAAGAAACAGACAAAACAGACAGGGGCAAAGAAAAATGCTCAAAAGAAGCAGAAAGAAACAGCAATTTCTTATGCTGAATACGCTTCAAAGCAGAGAGAAGTTTTAGAAACACTTTACAGAGGCGGAAAGAATACTCCCCTCAAAATCATTCCCATAGGTGGACTTAATGAAATAGGCAAAAACCTTACTGTTTTTGAATGCGGAAACGATATGTTCATCGTCGATTGCGGTCTTGCTTTTCCCGATACAGAACTCTATGGCGTTGACATCGTTATCCCCGAATTCACATATATCGAACAGAATATCGACAAGCTCCGCGGTATCGTTATAACACACGGCCACGAAGACCATATAGGCGGTCTTGCTTATCTTCTGAAAAAGGTAAAGGCTCCCGTTTATGCAACAAAGCTTACAATAGGTCTTATTGAGGGAAAACTTAAGGAACATAACCTTTCGGGCGAAGTAACACTTAACGTTTCAAGACCAGGTCAGATAGTGAAAATGGGCTGTATGGCGGTTGAATTCATAAGAGTAAACCATTCTATCCCCGATGCCTGCGGTTTTGCTATCCACACACCTGCGGGTGTCGTTGTCCACACTGGCGACTTCAAGGTTGACTATACCCCAATAGAAGGCGGAATTATTGACCTTGCACGTTTCGGAGAACTCGGAAGCAAGGGCGTTTTGGCACTTATGTCTGACTCTACAAACTCTGAAAGGGCGGGATATACACAGACAGAAAGAACTGTCGGAAAGGCGTTTGACAAACTTTTTGAAGACGCTGACGGAAAGAGAATCATAATAGCAACATTCTCATCAAATATCCATAGAATCCAGCAGGTTATAAACTGTGCGAAAAAATACGGCAGAAAGGTTGCCGTTTCGGGAAGAAGCATGGTAAACGTTATTTCAACGGCTATCGAACTCGGCTATCTTGACGCTCCCGACGGAATCATCATAGATATCGACCTTATCAACAGATATTCTCCCGAACAGATTGTAATAGTTACAACGGGAAGTCAGGGCGAACCTATGTCGGCTCTTTCGAGAATGGCTATGAATGAACACCGCAAGGTTTCAATTACTCCTATGGATTATATCATAATTTCGGCAACACCGATACCAGGTAACGAAAAACTCGTTACAAAGGTTGTAAACGAACTTATGAAACTCGGTGCTACCGTTATTTACGAATCAATGTATGATGTTCACGTTTCGGGACACGCTTGTCAGGACGAACAGAAGCTTATTATGGCTCTTACAAGACCTAAATTCTTCATCCCCGTTCACGGCGAATACAAACATCTTAAAAAACACGCCGAAACAGCTGTCGGAATGGGTATCCCCGAAGAAAATATCATTATAGGAACAAACGGAAATGTTATTGAAACAAACGGCGAAGATATAAAGATAACAGGTCAGGTTGCTGCGGGAAGAGTTCTTGTTGACGGCCTCGGCGTCGGAGATGTAGGCTCTATAGTTCTGCGTGACAGAAAACATCTCGCTGAAGACGGACTTATCATTGCCGTTGCTTCGGTTGATTTTGAAAACAGAGAAATCCTTTCGGGACCCGATATCATTTCACGCGGATTTGTTTATGTAAGAGAATCGGAAGAACTTATGTCTGAGGCAAGAAATATAGTTATTTCTGAACTTGAAGATATGCTTATGTCAGGAACTTCTGACAGAAACGCTATAAAGACAAAAATCAAGGACGCTCTTTCGGGATATATCTATAAGAAGACAAAGAGAAGCCCTATGATTCTTCCTATTCTTCAGGAATTTTAATTTTTAAGAATTTACTACCTAAAAGGCGGTGATTTATATGAAGGGTAAAAAATGGCTGTTATTTCAGGTGACGGGTGCGGCGCTTATATTCACAGCGTTCTGCTCGGCGGCTATTATCATAAAAGACAGCGAACTTTTATCCTGGACAATGCTTTTCGTTACAGCACTTGTGAGTTTCATATTCATCATGCAGTTTGTTATTGCACAGAAGAATATACACAGATATATCGCTGAGGTTGACGAACAGATAAACAACACAGAACGCGAAACTATATACAACTTCCCCGCACCGACAATTATCGTCGATGAAAACGGAAAGATAGTATGGTTCAACAAAAAATTTATGGAATATATCTATG
>CALGTU010000110.1 GCA_937901465.1 uncultured Clostridia bacterium
AATCAAGTTTTATGAATATGCCTTCTCCCGAAAAGAAGGAAGATGAAAAACCTAAAAAGCCTCAGAGAAAGCCTTTCAAACTTGAAAAAACAGAAAAGCCTGAAAAGAAGAAAAAAGAAGAAAAGCCGAAGAAACCCATTTCAGAAAAGAAAAAATCAGAAGATCCTTTTGACGAACTGAAAATAGTTTTCGACAGTGCACTTGACGAAGACGTAAGTGAAATCGAAGAACTTTCTTCTGAACCCGAAACAACAAGCGAACCCATAATAAGAAAATCTTTCAAGAGAAATTCATACCTTGCAATAGGCGTTGTTGTTTCTGTTTTAGCCCTGATAGGTTTTGTATCTTCTGTTTTATTTGTAAAGGGCATTGCAGAAGGCGTTGCCAACAACACAAAACAGAAGGAAGAATTCAAATCAATTGTATATCCTCTCGTTATTATCGACTCTCCCGAGTTTGATGATATAACACAGCTTTCTCCCGATAGCGTTATAAACGCAGCTATATGGGATATCCTTCTTCATGGCGATATATCAAAATACGAAGAAAGCTATGAAAACATAACTATTCCACAGGCAGATGTCGAACTTCATGCTACAAAGCTTTTCGGAAAAAATCTTACATTCAAACATCGTGACGTTGGAGACATTTCACTCACATTCTACTATAACAGTGAAACAAAATCATATACAGTTCCTGTTACTCCTGAATTCTTCTCCTACTCTCCTGTTGTAAGAAACGTTTCAAAAAGCGGAGATACCTATGATGTTGCTGTTGGTTATTTAGCGCCCGCACCCTCATGGGTTGAAGAAAGAGATAAGGAACTCGCTACTCTTCCTGAAAAATACGTTATAGTAAAGCTTAAAAAAGAGGATAACGGATATATAATCGTTTCCTGCAAGGAAACAGATGAATATGAAACAAGGGTGAATGTATTCTGATGATTATAACAGTTGTTGGTTTAGGCCTTATAGGCGGTTCTTTCTGTAAGGCAATAAAAGAAAAAACAGATTACACTTGTCTCGGAATTGACCTTTCTGAAGAAGTTATAAAAAAAGCGATTTCAGAAAAGACTATCAATGGAGAATGCAAGGATTTATCTGTTTCTGACATCACAATAGTATGCCTTTATCCCGAAGCAACGGTTGAATTCATCCTGAAAAACAAGGACAAATTCAAAAAAGGCAGTATTGTAACCGATGTATGCGGAATAAAGGAATATATAGTTTCTTCTGTCAAAGACGCTGTCAGAGAATGTGGTGCAACTTTTATAGGAGCTCATCCTATGGCAGGGAGAGAGTTTTCGGGATACTCCTACTCTCTTGCGGACCTTTACAAAAACGCGAGTTTTATCATGACTCCCGAAGATGCTCCCGAAGATGCTGTTTCTGAACTCGAAAGCCTTGCTCTTATGCTTGGGTTCGGCAAAGTTGTAAAAACAACACCGCGTGAGCACGATGAAATAATCGCATATACTTCTCAGCTTGCACATATCGTTTCATCTGCTTACATAAAAAGTCCTACATTACAAAAAGAAGTAGGCTTTTCGGCAGGAAGTTTCAAGGACCTCACAAGAGTTGCAAAACTCAATGAGGATATGTGGACATCGCTCTTTATGAAAAATAAAGAACCACTTGTTTTTGAGATAAAAGAAATTCAAAAAAGACTTTCTGAATATCTTAAAGCTTTAGAAACCGAAGACAGCGAAACTCTTAAAGAACTTCTTAAAAACGGAAGAATACTCAAAGAAAAATCGCTTGAAGAAAATAAGTAATAATAAAACCGCCTGATTTACAAAACAGGCGGTTTGTTCTTTTTAAATCTATACTCACATATAATGTTAAAAACAATGCTATGGAGTGTGATTCGATTTGAACGAAAAAATAAAGCATTTTGATTCGGATAAAAACGATATATGTGACAGAGCTATTATTCTTGCGAGATATATAATCGAAAACAAAGCAACCGTAAGGGCTTGTGCCGACCATTTTTCAAAAGAACTCGGAATAAGCAAATCAACTGTACATAAGGATATTTCAGAAAGGTTGCCGAAAATTTCTCCTTCGCTTTATCCTGAAGTAAGAGAGATTATAGAAGAAAACAAGCGTGAGCGACATATAAGAGGCGGAATGGCAACAAAACACAAATATGAAGAACTTTCAAAACTGAAAAAATGATAAAAAATAAAGGTATCAGAAAAATCTGATACCTTTTTGTTATTATCTCTTATCGGCATAGAAGAAAAGTGCTACTGTTCCGGGGCCTGAATGTGAGCCTATAATAGGGCCGATATAACTTGTTATGAATTTCTTTACCTTATATTTTTTACTTACAAGGTCCATAACGAATTTGAGGTCGTCGTAGCAATCGCCATGGCTTATTCCTACAGTTATGTTTTCTGTATGGCTTCCTATTCTTTCAGCCATACCGTCAACAAGCGCTGTAAGAGCCTGTTTTCTTCCTCTTACCTTTCCTACCGCGATAAGATGACCTTCATCGTCAACATGAAGAACAGGCTTTATTCCGAGGATAGAACCTGCTATCTGAGTTGCTCTTGAAACTCTTCCGCCACGATATAGATAGATAAGGTCGTCAACAGTGAACATATGACCTATTTTAAGCTTGTTGTTTTCACACCACTCTGCTACTTCTTCCATTGTGTTTCCTTCTTCTTTGAGAGAAGCAGCGAAATAAACGAAGAGTCCCTGTCCCATTGAAGCAGCAAGTGAATCAACAACAATTATCTTTCTGTCGGGGTATTTTTCGAGAAGAGTTTCTCTTGCTATAAGAGAACTGTTATATGTTCCGCTGAGACCTGATGAGAAAGCAATATAAAGAATATCTTTTCCACCCGCTAAAACTTCATCAAACGCATCAAGAAACTGCTCGGGAGTTGCCTGTGATGTTGATGTGAGAGAGCCTGCTCTCATTTTATTATAGAATTCATTTATCGGAAAAGGCGCTGTTTTTTCGTTATAGCTGTCTTCATCTATCTTGAATGAAAAATTGACTAATCCTATTTTATACTGCTTTATAACTTCTTCGGGAAGGTCACATCCTGAATCCGAAAAGATAACATAATTTTTACTCATATTCGTCCCCCTGACTGAATTGTTTATAGCATTATACAATAGTATACCACAAAACAACACCGATTACAAGGGCTTTTTTACTGAGTTACCTCCCCGAGAGTTATATTCATAGGAATTTCTTCTCCGTTTCTGAATACAACAACAGATACTGTATCATTCGGCTTAAAATCATTCTTGATTTTGTTAAGGTCTATCATAGTTTTTATTTCTTCATCATTCGCTGAGATTATTATATCCCCGACTTTCATTCCTGCTAATTCTGCAGGAGAATTTTCCTTTATCTGTGCAACATAAACTCCCTCTTTCATATTGTAATAAAAAGCAGTTCTTTCGTCGATATCAAACCCTGCTATACCGATAAGTGGTCTGCCTGTTACATAACCATTGTTTATAAGTTCGTGTATTATAGGAAGAGCGTCGTTTATAGGAATTGCAAAGCCCATTCCTTCGGCGTCTATAGTAACGATTTTAGCACTGCTTATTCCTATTACCTGACCAAATGAATTAACAAGTGCACCTCCTGAATTTCCGCCGTTTATCGCAGCATCTGTCTGTATAAGGCGAAGAAGTTTATCTTCTATTGTAAGTTCTCTGTCAAGACCTGATATGATTCCGCTTGTTACTGTGCTGTAAAATTCAAACCCCAAAGGATTTCCTATTGCAACGGCTGTTTCTCCTACAACAAGTTCATCTGAATTTCCGAATTCGGCAGGAGTAATTTTTTCATCTGCTGAAATTTTAAGAACAGCAATATCTGTCTGCGCATCAGAACCTATTATTTCTGCTTCGTATTCATTCTGACTATCAAGAAGAATGGTAACATTCTCCGCTCCATCAACAACATGTGCATTAGTAACGATATAGCCGTCAGCGGTCATTATTATCCCTGAACCTGTTGCTTTTCCTTTTGAAAGGGTTGAAGAAACTCCGACAACAGAGGGTGTTACCTTTTCAACAATCTCAGGAATTGAAAGTTCAGCTTTTTTGACGCTCTGAGAAATTATCGTCTTTATATCCTTTGTTGTCGGTTGTTTCTTATCTGTTTTTTCTCCTTCTCCCGTTTGCGACACTGTACTGCCTGAATGCATTTCTTCTGCCATAACGGAATTCCTTTCGGAAAACTCGTCATAAATTTTATATCCGGATATTGAAATGGCAGATATGACAGAAACACATACCACAGCCATCAGTGCCCTTAAAATATAATTTTTCTTCGGTTTTTCGCTGTTGTCATTATAATCCGAAGGATAATATGTTATTTCGTTATATTTCTTTTCGTTATCAAACATAAAACTTTCTTCCTTTCTATCTATACATATCTATGTCATTACAATCAAAACTTATGTCTGTAATTTATTTTCTTTCATTTTTGTGATAAATTTATGATATAAGGTTGAAAACACAGAAAAAAACAAAACTGCCGTCTTAAAAAAGACGGCAGCCTCGTTTAAAAATTAAAGAAGAAAAGGAATAAAAAGTTATCATAAAACAAATGTTGGAATTATTCTATTTCAAATGTTTCAACGACCTTGAGATCCGATATTCTTGCAGAAACTACTCTGCCTTCAGAAACCGCATAGAGTGTGTCGTCGATAATAACGGAACGCTTGAACTCGTATTTTTTATCGAGATCTGTATACTCAATATATCCGAGCGATGTAAATCCCTCTCCCGGTTTATAGGAGAACACATAGTAAAGATTTCCGTTACCATATGTATCGTTCTTTACTGTCGGGATACCGATTATTCCGTTTGTGCTGTCTATGAGCAGCGCTTTCATATCAAGTTTTCCGCCTGAAAGTGCGGCTGATAAAACGCCGTTTGTTTCAACCGAAGAAACTTCTGTGAAATTTATACCATCGGCAGTTGAATACATAGTAAGAACTACGCCTTCAGTCTTGCCGTTTTCATCTGTTTTTGCAGATATTCCGAGATATTCGTTGTCTGTGCATTTATAAAGGTAAACTGATTTATCTGTTGAAACAGCAGGAGACACCTGTGTTCCGTCAAGAATAACCTCATAGGGATTTTCTTCTCCTGAAAGGAATATAAACGCTTTATTCTCTCTGAATTCAACTGCAACGGGATTTTTACCCATATCCTTACAAAGTCCCGCAAGGTAAGAAACAGGGACGAGATTTTCATCATATATGCTGATTGAAACTCCTCCGATTCTTGCACCATCAGGTGATGGTGTGAGAGTTGAAACTCTTACCATTCCGTTATATTCACTTACAGAAGTTATATCAGAATAGATACCTGCAACGTCAACAACTGTAGGCGCTGAAACGTCACCGCCTGAGATTGCGAACTTAGCAACAGTTGTATCTCCCGATGCACTTCCTGCAACGTATACCGCGTTACCTGTGAAATATGCCGATTTTCCATTTGAAAGAACTACCTTTATCGATCTGAAAGGACTTGCCTGTGCTGTATCAAGACCTGCTACTATTGTGTAGTTGTTGCTCACCTTAGCAGGAATTGTTATATCAGCGGCATCAACATAATACTTTCCGTCATCTGTATAGTATGAAGGAATGTAGTTGTCAAGGTCTTCCTCGCTATCGAGAGGCTTTGTTCTGAAGTTTGAGTAGTTTGAAACCACATAGATGAGTGTGCCTTCCATATAGGATGAAATATAGGCACCATTCTGTTTGTATGTGTTTTCAAGCTTTACATTCGTTTTATCGGCAATATTGTAAATGTCGATTACTGTGTTGTTCTGTGTTACTGTTTCCGGCAGAGAAGGAACTGTTGTTTCAGCTACGCTATCGGCATTAACATCATCGCCTGCTGTTGTTTCTTCTGTATCTGCAGCAGTAAAAGGAACTTCTATGACATTGTTTGAAATAACAATAAGTCTGTCCCCTGCGATATACATTCCGACAGGTGTCTTTTCAGCGTTTTCTATCTTTATGAGTTCGGTCATATCGCCGTTCTCAGCTGAAATAACATTCACCTTTCCGTCAGCAATGCAATAAAGGTTCTTGCCGTCTGTAACAGTTATATCGTCCTCTGATACTTCGGCCTTATCAAATATATAATCCTTGTTGTCGAAGTTTTCTGTATCTGTCTCGACAGGGATTGTGTCGTTTGATATCTCTCCCCAGCCTATACCGTCATCTGCGGGATTATTGATTATTGTATTCTGAATGACGCTGTAAACATCATGATAATCACTTACTTTATGCCCCTGAATAACTTCGGGGTTATCAACTGCCGGTCTGTTTGTGTTGTCAACAACAGCTGTTACTCCACATCCTAACGCGATGCAGGCTGCAACCGCAGCAGCTGATCTCATTGCTACCGCCCTGTTCTTCGATTTTATGCCTGCGGATGACATCTTTATCTCTTTTCTGTTCTTTTCCGCCTGTTTTTCTTTAAGCATAACTGCAATGTTATCGGGCGACAAGCGCTCGGGAATTTCTGCTTCTTCTATAAGCATTCTTACCTCTTTGTCAAAGCCCATAGTCTCTACCTCCCTTCCTGTTCAGCAATCAGTAGGTCACGAAGTTTAAGCTTCGCTCTTGAAAGTTGTGAGCGTATCGTTGCGGGTTTTCCGCCAAGCATTTTTGCTATTTCGTCGCTCTTATAACCGCCTACTATACTGAGTGATATTACAAGTCTTTCGTTTTCTTCAAGTTCACTTATGGCTTCCAGGATTTCAACACCGTCAAAGTTGTTCTCCCTTATCTCCGGTTCTACTTCGGAGATATCCTGCGTGTCGTCATCTCTGTAATATTCCTTTTGCTTTTTCTTTATCTTCGCCATAAGGATTTTGACTATCCACGCTTTAAATGCATTTTCATCTTTGAGATTTTTTATGGAAGCGAATGCATCAAGAACAGTGTCGCTGACAGCGTCAGCTGCGTCATCACTGTTTCTTAAGTTGCATAGAGCCATATGGTATAAGTCTTTATATACCGAGGAATAAAGTTCTGCGAAAGCGTCTGCGTCACCGTTCCTCGCTCTTTTCACCAACTGGGAAAAGTTGTTTTTCATTTTATCACCTCTAATGTCTTACGGATTTTCCGTTTTACATCACTAAGTGATATTATACCACATTTTTCTCTGACATAAAAGACCTGTCACTTAAATAGTGATAAAAAAATTCAACTTTGTTGCATCAAAAAATCAGTTTTGTATAATCCTACAAAAACAAGTGTTTTCCAAGTGTTCTATTGTGCAATTTTGCCATCGGATATTCTGATTATCCTTTTTGTACTCTCTGCTATAGAGTTATCATGGGTTATAATTATGACAGTTTTCCCCTCGTTGCTGAGCTCTCGCATAAAATTCATAACTTCTTTTCCTGAATTGCTGTCAAGACTGCCTGTCGGTTCATCAGCAAGAATAATCATAGGTTTCATAGCAAGTGCTCTTGCTATTGCAACCCTCTGCTGCTGACCGCCCGATAGCTGTGAAGGTTTATGGTTCATTCTGTTTTCAAGAAAAACCCTTTTAAGTGCATTTTCAGCAAGAAATCTTCTTTCAGCTTTGGGAATTTTTCTGTATATAAGCGGAAGTTCAACATTTTCGATAGCAGAAAGTTCTCCTATAAGATTGAATCCCTGAAAAACAAAGCCTATTTTTTCGTTTCTTATATGTGAAAGTTCTTTATCGTTCATCATAGAAACATCTTTTCCATCTAAAAAATACTTTCCCGCATCGGCTGTATCAAGACATCCGAGCATATTCATAAGCGTTGATTTCCCCGAGCCTGATGTTCCCGTTATTGATACAAATTCTCCCTCTGAAACATTGAGTGAAACCTCTGAAAGTGCGTCAACAATATTATCTCCGCAGATATATCTTTTGGTTATTCCTTTCATCTCTATAAGTGCCATAAATTACCTCCGAAACTATTGAAAAACATCTTTTGTATGATATAATAGTAATGTGCAAAAATACAATATATATACTTTTGTTTATAAGGAGGAAAAAATGGCTGTTCTTGAAGTAAAGGAACTTTCAAAAAAATATCCCAAAGCAGAAAAATTTGCCGCTGATAAGGTTTCGTTTTCTGTCGAAGAAGGGGATATTTTCGCTCTCATAGGCTCTAATGGTGCAGGAAAAACAACTACTATAAGAATGATAGCAACTCTTCTCTCGCCCACATCGGGAGATGCTATCATAAGTGGAAACAGTATCTTAACCGAACCTTCTAAGGTAAGAGAATGCATAACGTATCTTCCCGACGAAGCGGGAGCTTATAAAACAATGACAGGATACGGATATCTTAAATTTATGGGCGGTCTTTTTACAGATGACGCTGAAACGCTCAAAAAATACATTGAAAAAGCCGAAGCTATATGCGGTCTTGGTGAAAGACTTAATGATAAAATAGGCTCATATTCAAGAGGAATGATAAGAAAGCTTCTTCTCGCAAGAGCTGTTATGACATCTCCTCGTCTTGCGATTTTAGATGAACCTACATCAGGTCTCGACGTTATCAATGCCCTTGAAATAAGAAATATAATAAAAAGTCTTGCCTCACAAGGAATGTCTTTTCTTATTTCATCACATAACATGCTTGAAATCGAATATATTTCAACCAAAATAGGAATTATCTCAAAAGGAAAGCTTCTCGTTATAGGTTCTGCTAAGGAACTCAAGGAAAGATACAACGCCGAAAATCTTGAAGAAGTTTTTGAAAGGGTGGTGAAAGATAATGAAATTCTTTAAACTGCTCAAAAAGGAAATTTCTGAACTTTTCACAAAAGAAATCATCATCTCGATGATTTTCACAGTAGTTCTTCTTTTCGCAATGGGAAATCTTATGACTGGTGCTATGGAAGATATCATTTTCTCGGATACAGTAAATATTATTGACTGTGATGATACCGAATTCACCGCAGAAATCCTAAAATTCCTTGAAGAAAACGGATATGAAGTAAATCTTCTCCCCACCGATAAATATACAGGAAACATCGCGGAAGATATGAAAAACTATGGCGAATCCGAAGCAATACTTATCCCCGAAGGTTTTACAGAAACAATTCTTAATGAGAAAAAACCTTGTGAGATAACCGTTATCTGTTCGATGAAAAGCACAACTTCGGTTACTGCTATGACATCAGGTGCTTCTGTTTATGATGCGGCAAACGGAATTGAATTTGTTGTTGAAAAAATGCTTTATGAAAAATACGGCATTTCTCCCGATGACAGCATGTTTGCACAGACAGCCGTTGAAGTAAGCGATGTAACAATAGCAGGCGAAAAATCGGCAAAAGTCGGCATTGAGGCGGTAGCATCGGTAACAATGATGAGAAATATGGTTGTTGTTATGATGATTTTCTTCCTTGTTCTTTTTGCATCACAGATGATTATAACAGCAATCGCAACAGAAAAAATCGACAAAACCCTTGAAACTCTCCTCTCTGCGCCCGTTTCAAGAATGACAATAATTCTTTCAAAAATGACGGCTGCTGCGATAGTTTCTGTAATAAATGCAGTTGCCTATATGATAGGTTTTGCGGGATATATGTCGGGAATGTCGGCAGGAATGTCGCCAGAAGAGCTCGGAAATATGGTTTCATCAGGTGAAGTTGATATAAGTTCTGCTATCGAAACCCTGAATTTCAGCCTTAATGCAGGAGATTTGTTCCTTATAGGGCTTCAGATGTTCATGACCATACTGATAGCACTTTCGGTTTCTATTATTCTCGGTGCGCTCGCTAAAGACGCAAAATCGACACAGACACTTGTAATGCCTATCATGATTGCAATTATGCTCCCATTTATGATGACGATTTTAGGTGGTTCTTCATCTGAATCTTCGATGATAGGTATTATTATGTCAATAATCCCTTTTACTCATACTTTCCGTGCACTTGACAACATCGCATTCGGAAATATGACAGCTTATTGGTTAGGTTTCTTATATCAGGCTGTATGCCTTGTTATATGTCTTATCCTTGCGGTAAAAATTTTCACAACCGACAAGATATTTACAGTTTCTCTTAACTTCAGAAGCAGAAAGAAAACTCAAGACAATGAAGAATAAAAGAAAAAATCCGCAGAAATTTTCTGCGGATTTTATTTTTACAGTATATCCATAATCATCTTTATAGCAAATATTATAAGATAATGCAACGGATAAAAAATATAGAAAAACCATTTTGCGAAAATCGGGTGTTTACTTTTCTTTTAAGTAAGTTCACAAAGGCTCTCAAAAACCTTATTCATCATTTCAACACCTCATACAACAAAAGCCGTTTCTTTAAAAAACGGCTTTGTTTTTATTTTAGCTTAAATTAACCTTCAACCTTAACAATCCATCCCTTTTCGTCAGGAAGTCTGCCGTACTGGATGCCTGTCATTGTGTCGTAGAGTTTCTGTGAAACGGGGCCAATCTTGTTTCCGTTGATTTCCATAACCATATCGCCCCATTTGAGATGTCCTACGGGAGAGATAACTGCTGCTGTACCTGTTCCGAATGCTTCTTCAAGCTTGCCTGCCTTATAAGCGTCAGCAATTTCCTGAATAGTAATTCTTCTTTCAGAAACCTTCATTCCCCATGACTTACAGAGTTCGATAGTTGACTTTCTTGTAATACCGGGGAGGATTGAACCAACGAGTTCGGGAGTTAAAACTTCGCCATCGATGATGAAGAACATATTCATAGCGCCAACTTCTTCAACATACTTCTTTTCAACACCGTCAAGCCAGAGAACCTGTGAGTAGTTCTGCTTGTGTGCTTCATCCTGACCGATGAGTGATGCTGCGTAGTTACCGCCTGTTTTAGCGTAACCCATACCGCCCTTTACTGCACGGACATATTTTTCTTCAACATAGATTGAAACAGGGTTAAGACCTGTTGAGTAATATGCACCTGAGGGTGAGAGGATAATGATGAACTTGTATTCATCGCCGGGACGAACGCCAAGGAATGGGTCACAAGCGATGATAAAAGGTCTTATGTAGAGTGATGCACCTTCTGAATGAGGAACCCAGTCTTTTTCAATCTTTAAAAGTTCCTTGAGAGCGTGAAGTGCGAATTCTTCATCGATAGCTGGGATAACAAGTCTTTCGTTTGAAAGATTGAGACGCTTGAAGTTTTCTTCTGGTCTGAAAAGCTGGATTTCGCCGTCTGCTGTGCGGTAAGCCTTAAGACCTTCAAAAACTTCCTGACCATAATGGAGACACATAGCTGCGGGTGAGAATTCAATGTTGCCGTAAGGAACTATTCTCGCGTCATGCCAGCCCTTGCCTGTTGTGTAATCCATAATAAACATATGGTCTGTAAAAATTTTACCGAAACCGAGAGCTGATTCGTCTGTGGGCTTCGCTTTGGGTGATTTTGTAAGTTCTATTCTGATGTCCTGCATCGTAATTACTTCCTTTCAGAAAAAATCTAACACAATTATTATATCACTATGCTTTATCTTTTGCAAGGAATTTTTGAAATACAAGCCTCATATATTTAAACAAATATATTTTAAGAGGGATTTTTCCCACGAAAATTGTCGGAGGCTGTAATGTTAAATAATAAGTATAATTATAAGGATGATATACAAATAGGATTAACAACTGATGAAGCAAAAGAACGTATTTCTCAATTTGGAGAGAATATTTTATCAGAAAAAAAGAAAAATAAACCGCTCGTAATATTTTTAGGTCAATTCAAGGATATTATGACGGTAATTCTCTTGATTTCAACGGTAATTTCGGTATTTCTTAAAGAATATACCGATGCTGTAACCATTATACTGATTGTATTATTAAATTCGATTTTAGGATTTATTCAGGAATATCGCGCTGAAAAGACTTTAGAGTCGTTAAAAGAACTTACTTCTCCTACGGCAAAATGCTGGCGAGACGCGATTTTACGCGTTATTCCCGCAAGAGAACTTGTTCCCGATGATGTTATCGAACTTGAAGCTGGTGACAAAGTGCCTGCCGATGCTGTAATTCTGTCCTGCTCGTCACTCTATGCTGATGAGTCAATCCTGACCGGAGAATCTGTTCCGATGGAAAAAACTGCGTGTAAAGGAAATATACTTAACAACGATATAGGTCAATGGATTTGTCAGGGCAGAAATACTTCCCACAAACTTTTGACCATGGGTCAATTCATTATGTTTCCCGGAAAATTCTTTCTTTTCCCCCT
>CALGTU010000111.1 GCA_937901465.1 uncultured Clostridia bacterium
TTTCTTTTTCGCATTTATCATATCCTGCATCATAAACATATCTGTCTGCAAAACCATGGGTAGCAACTGCGATATAGATATTTCCGTCAATAATTTCAAGCTGTTCAGGGACTTCGCCGTTGAAAAGCTGTATTCCCATAAACTGAGTATCTGTTGTTACAAGGTATTCATTCCATTCTTCAGGGAAACATACATTGATTTCATATCCACAGACATCGGAACTGATTTTTTTATATCCTGAATAATCATCTTTAGCATTATTCATTTTTTCTTTATAAAAAAGCGAATCCACAACTCTTGTCGGAGTTTCTGTTTTATATACTGTATCGCCGAGTTCTTCATCATAATAGATAAAAACAGAATCCCCGCCTGTTATGGTGTTTTCGTCAACAAGAGTATATCCTGTTCCCGAATAATTGCCATCGGTTTCAATCCAATCTGTAAAGATAAAGCTGACATTATAACTTCCGTCGCTTGAAGATTTATTTATCGCTTTATATTCATATTTTTTTGCATATTCTTCAGCTCGTTTTTCTGCAAGTCCTGTCATTTTGGAAATGTATTCGTCATCCTTCGTATCTCCCAGCTCATTTCCAACCCATGCATATTCAAGATAATCCACATTACACAACTGAATAGTATCTTCTGTTACATCAAGATAATACTGCTCTGTATCGCCGTCTATGTAATATCTTCCGATTTTAAGTGCGGGACCTTCTCTGTTGATAAGAACGTCTTTTTTGGTGTCGGCGTTGATTGAAACTTTCGCTCCGACAGTCAAAACAACGGTAACCATAATTACAAGCACAGATATTATAATCCATTTTAAAGATATTGTCTTTTTCATAGAAAATCCCCCTTATCCCATGTTTTTACACCTACATTATATCACACGATATTCTGATGTCAATATAAAAACAAAAACTCCCACTTTTCACAAGTGGGAGTTTTATTTGATAAACTATTTGAATTCACTCATAAGGAACACAAGGGGAGAGTTCCAGTAAATTGTGATTTCGTTTGTTGAATAACTTTCAGCGTTATCGGCATAACATTTTGCCGAGGGCTGACCGCGGAGTGTGAGTTTTACAAATTCGTCTTCAAAGTCATCGTCGGGGCCACCAACGAGCATACCCGGCATAGGAGTTTCCTTAACCTGTGAAGGTCTGTGGTGTGGGTTAACGGGTGAAACAGTACCTGTTCCTGTTACATAAGAAATACCCATAGGGTTAACGCCGAAGATGTAGTTGAGATGATTTTTAGCAGCTTCCTTATAACTGCCGTTTCCTGTTATGTCAGAAGCATAGATAAGGTGCATAGCGTTGTTTGCTATATGCATATTACTTCCCCAGATATAGTCATCTTCGAGGAAAGAAATCATATATCCGTCATCGTCTGCTATTTCCTTGAATGTGTCTGCTTCTGCGATGAAGTTTTCCTTGATTAATTTGTAAGTATCAGCAGGGAGCATTTTCTTGCAGTTATCTGATGTAAGGATTATAGCCGAACCATAAGAGCCGACATACTGCCAGCCGAATTCAAGATCTATCTTCTTTTCTGTGTATTTAACGATAGCGTCGGCATATTTCTGATCGCCTGTAACGTCAAGAAGAGCAGCCGCAGCATAGTATCTTTCGTCGATATCCTTTGAGTCGCCGTAAGCACCTGTTGTTATAGCACCGATACTCTTGTAAACGAGAACATCATGTTCTTCAAGATATCCCCAAGCTTTTTCTGCAGCGGCAAGACATTTTTCAGCGAATTCCTTGTCTGTATCGAGATATGCCTTATAAGCTATAGCCATAACTGCCGCAAAATCTCCTGTTGCTGTTGATGAAACGGGTGAGAGGAATACTTCGCCTTCTTCATCAGGCATAATTGTCTGTGAGAATTCTTTAACAGTTACCTTATGATAAACGCCACCGTCAGCAGCCTGCATCTTAAGGAGCCATTCAATCTGTGTTCTTGTTTCATCCAAAACATCAGGGATTCCGTTTCCGCTTTCAGGGATTCCTGAATCATCTGAAAACGCTTTGGGATTTCTTTCATAAGCGAGAAGAAGGTCAGCAGCAGCCTTTGAGCCTGCAACTGTGTATTTTCCGTAGTCACCTGCGTCGTGCCAGCCGCCTGTTGTGTCAACCTTTTCGCCTGTTTCATAAACAGTAGCGTCGCCTGTATGACAAGCAGCGTGTGCAAAATCGCCTGCAAGGTCAGAAGTAAGTTCTTCGCCGCAACGCTGTAAATAGAACATTCCCAAAACCTTGTTGAAAGAATCTGTATAGATGTCATTTCCGATTTCAAATGTATATGATTTTCCTGCTTTTTCGTGTTCTATGTAGTATTTTCCTGCCTTTGTAACAGAACTGAAATCTGCAAAGTAGTTGAATTCATCAGCAGTTTCATTTTCTATATAGGGAGAAAGTGTTCCTGCATAAACAATTTCGTCATTTTCAGCATTTATAACTCTGAAATCTTCAGAAAGGTTTTCGCCACGAAGAACAGCAATCTTCTTGTCAGAGGGCTTATAGCCTATCTGATTTATGTTTATATCGGGAGCGATGATTTCTTCAACAACTTCCATATTACTGTCGTCAACAAGCTCAAGAACGACATTGTCGATATAAATGTGGTGGATAGGAAGTTCTTTTCCGTCAAGTGTGTTTCCTAAGTTGAAAACTATTCTTGCGTATTCGTCTGTGGGGTGTTCCATTGTAAATTCAACGGTATAGGTTTTCATTTCTGTTCCTACTTCAACCCACTGACCTGTATAGGCAACATAGTCGCCACCGTTTTTCTGAAGTCTGAATTCAAATCTTCTGGGCTCTGTTGAACGCATATCAAACGAACAACGATAAACACCGCCTTTAACAAGGGGGATAATATCCTGATAAAGCTGAACACCATATTCAACCGAACCTGTGTTTGTTATTCCTAAATGAAGTTCACCATCTTCAACAGCGGGAGCACTTGAGAATCCGCCTGAGAAAAATGTTCCCCATTTGTTTGCATTCATATCAAACGTTCCGTTCTGGATAAGCGGTAAATCTTCGGGGGGAGTTTCTTCCTTTACGGTTGTTTCGCTGACAACGGGTGTTGTTTCTTCGGGATTATCAGTTGTTGTTTTCTGACAACCTGTAAAAGCGAGAACCGTAATGGCAAGAATGAACGCTGTGAGTTTTTTCATAATCGTCATTCCTTTACAAATAAAATATACAGAATAATTATATTATGCATTCTGACGAATGTCAATGGAATTTTCTGAAAATTCCAATGTTATTGAAACTTTTCAAAAGATTTTTGTAACGACTTTGTTATAAAAGTGTCAAATATTATATAAAAGGTGTTTTATATGGCTTTAATTTTGTATCTTTGTACATTGTGAAAAATTTACAAAAGGTGTATAATTATTTCTGTATAAATGAAGGGAGAGTTGGTATGTTAAAACTCGCTCGTTACTTGAAAAATTATATCAAAGAAGTTATAATAGGACCCTTTTTCAAACTTATAGAAGCTGTTTTTGAACTTATCGTTCCGCTTGTTATGGCAAAGATTATAGATGTCGGCATTGAAAATTCCGATAAGGACTATATTCTTAAAATGGGCGGTGTGATGATACTACTAGGCGTTGTAGGGCTTTGCTGTGCACTCGTTTGCCAGTATCTCGCATCAAGAACATCCCAGGCGATAGGAACAGACCTTCGAAACGATGCCTTTTCAAAG
>CALGTU010000112.1 GCA_937901465.1 uncultured Clostridia bacterium
TAACAAGACTATTTCACGGAATAATCTCTTCATTATTAACTTTTATATTTATTAATTAATTGAAACTAAAGTTATTTTAACAACCCCATTACCGGCATGCCCTTTTTCATCTGTCTTATCATCTGGTGAAACAAATGTGTCAGTCCCTTTATATGTTTGGCAAGTAACACCACCACATAATCCAGAACCTCCTCCGCCACCACCGTAGCGTGATCCTCCACCACCACCGTAGTAGCCTCCGCCACCTCCACCAGCAGCATAATTCTCAGTTCCATTTACATAACTAGCACCATTCCCACCAATACCTAAAGTACCAGCAGTTGGATTTTCAGTTAAATTTGTTTTATAAGTTGCGGCTGCTCCACCTGATTCATTAGTACCTGCACCACCTAAATAACTATCCGCAGTACATCTACCAACACTTCCAGAAGCACCTCCACCTACTCCACCATAACACGCTATTGTAGAGTCGTTTCGGCTACCGCCTCCACCGCCTCCACCGCCCAAACCTCAGCCGATACATAGCGAAAATCCCGTAAATAAAGGGTTTTTAGAGGGACTTTTCCCCGATATAAAGATAGACGAAGAAAAAGCGCTGATAATTTTTTTACTCATAATACTTGCGAGAAACGGCGCCGATATGAAGATGCTTTTAGCTTTAGGCTACCTTTTAATGTAGTTAATATAGACATTAAACGGCGATTTTTTTTGGTAGATATATTAGTAGGATTTAAACAAAAAGACCTTGACCGAAAAAGGTATATATTGTATAATATATCTGTATAGTTCTGCGAATTTTGCAGACTTTCAGAAAATCTAAAAGAAAACGAGGTAAACAAAATGAAGTTCGGACACTTTGACGACACAAGAAAAGAATATGTCATCACTTCCCCGAGAACTCCTTATCCCTGGATAAACTATCTTGGAACACAGAGCTTTTTCTCACTCATTTCAAATACAGCAGGCGGATACTGTTTCTATAAGGACGCACGTCTTCGTAGAATAACAAGATACCGCTATAATAATGTTCCCATAGATATGGGCGGAAGATATTTCTATATCAACGATAACGGAACAATCTGGAACCCCGGCTGGTCACCCGTTAAAACAGAACTTGACGCTTATGAATGCCGTCATGGTATGGGCTATACAGTTATCACAGGTAAGAAAAACGACCTTAAAGCTGAAGTAACATTCTTCGTTCCCCAGAACTATGACGGTGAAGTTCAGCAGGTTGTTCTTACTAACGAAGGAACTTCTGACAAGACATTCAGCCTCTTCTCATTCGCTGAATGGTGCCTCTGGGACGCTCAGGACGACTGCACAAACTTCCAGAGAAACTTCTCAACAGGTAGAGTTGAAATCGATGGTTCAACAATCTATCATAAGACAGAATACCGCGACAGAAGAAACCACTATGCATTCTATACAGTAAACGATTCTATCGATGGTTACGATACAGACCGCGATTCATTCATCGGTCTTTATAACGGATTTGACAGCCCCGAAGCTGTTAAGAACGGCAAATGCACAGATTCAGTAGCTGACGGTTGGTCACCTATCGCTTCACACTATAAGAGCATTACTCTGGGCGCTGGTGAAACAAAGACACTCGTTTATATCTTAGGCTACGTTGAAAACCCTGTTGACAAGAAGTTCGAAGCAGACGGACAGACAATCAACAAGGAAAAAGCAATCGCAATGATTGAAAAATACAACACACCCGAAAAGGTAGCTGAAGGTCTTAAAGAACTTGGCTTGGCATGGGAAAAGCTCCTCGGTATTTTCAATGTTGCAACACCCGATGATAAGGTTAACAGAATGGTTAACATCTGGAACCAGTATCAGTGTATGGTTACATTCAACCTTTCTCGTTCAGCGTCATACTTTGAATCAGGTATCGGTCGTGGAATGGGATTCAGAGATTCAAACCAGGATATTTTAGGTTTCGTTCATCAGATTCCCGACAGAGCAAGAGAAAGACTTATCGACCTTGCTTCAACACAGCTCCCCGATGGTGGTTGTTATCACCAGTATCAGCCCCTTACAAAGAAGGGTAACTCTGATATCGGCGGTGACTTCTCAGACGACCCACTGTGGATGATCCTTTCAGTAGGTTCTTACATCAAGGAAACAGGCGACTGGTCAATCCTTGATGAAATGGTTCCTTATGATAACGATGAAAAACTTGCTAAACCTATGCTCGATCACCTCACAGTTTCATTCTATCATATCGTTGAAAACTTAGGTCCTCACGGACTTCCTCTCGCAATGCGTGCTGACTGGAACGACTGTATCAACCTTTCTTGCTACTCTGATACTCCCGGTGAATCATTCCAGACATATACAAACCCCAAATTCGCAGCAGAAGGCGGTTACTCAAAGATTGCTGAATCAGTAATGGTTGCAACACTCTTTACATACGCAGGTCCTTCATATGTAGGAATTCTCCGTCACCTCGGAAAGAACGAAGAAGCAGACAAGGCACAGGCTGAAATCGACAAGATGAAGCAGAATGTTATGGCACACGCTTTCGACGGCGAATGGTTCCTCAGAGCTTACGACGCAGAAGGCAAGAAGATGGGTTCAAACGAATGTGAAGAAGGAAAGATCTTCATTGAACCTCAGGGATTTGCTGTTATGTCAGAAATCGGCAAGGCTGAAGGCGCTGACATCAAGACACTCAACTCAATCGACAAGTACCTCAACACAAAATACGGTCTTGTTCTCAATAACCCTGCATTCACAAAATACTATGTTCAGTATGGTGAAATTTCAACATATCCAGGCGGATATAAGGAAAACGCAGGTATCTTCACACACAACAATGCTTGGA
>CALGTU010000113.1 GCA_937901465.1 uncultured Clostridia bacterium
CTGTTATGATGGTATCGGGAAATGTTCCGAATATGCCGTCGCTTTTCCAGAGTGTTCGTTTTCTCACAACTGCTGTTGCAAGTGAAATGTCATATTCAAGTGGGCTTCAGCAACAGGCACTTTTCTCGATAGCACTTGTGCTGTTCCTCTTTATTATGCTTATAAACGCAACACTTAACTTTTTCTTGAAAAAGGAGAAAGACTGATGCTTAGTAAAAAAAGAAAAGCCTATATCGGAACTATGAAAACCGTTATGTATATTTCGACAGGGCTTACAGCCATGCTTGTAATATTTCTTGTGGCGTATGTTTTTATAAAGGGTATTCCCCATATCTCATGGGAACTTTTATCCACAAAGCCGAGTTATATAAGTGGAAAGATAGGCATTCTCCCCAATATTTTAAATACTCTTTATATAGTTATAGCAACACTTGTCTTCGTTATACCTTTAGGCGTCGGTGCGGCGATATATCTTACTGAATATGCAAAAAACAAAAGGCTTGTTTCTGTTATCGAATATGCAGCGGAAACACTTTCGGGTATTCCTTCTATTATTTACGGGCTTGTGGGAATGTTGTTTTTCTGTCAGTTCTTAGGATTTAAAACATCTCTTTTAGCAGGGGCACTTACCCTTGTAATTATGAATCTTCCGACAGTAATGCGTACTACTCAGGAGAGTCTTAAAACAGTTCCGCAGAGTTATCGTGACGGAGCATTCGGGCTTGGCGCAGGAAAATGGAGAGTTATAAGAACTGTCGTTCTCCCTGGCTGTGTTGACGGAGTGATAACGGGTTGTATTCTCTCGATAGGAAGAATTTTAGGCGAGTCTGCGGCGCTTCTTTTTACAGCAGGCTTTGCCCACGCGCTTAACGGAATTTTCGAGGGACTTACCTCTCCCGGTGCTTCTCTTACAGTTGCGCTTTATGTCTATGCAAAAGAGCAGGGCGAGTTCGGAGTTGCCTTTGCGATAGCGGCGATACTTATGATTTTAACACTTCTGATAAATTTCTCTGCAACCCTTGTCAGCAGATATTTTGCAAAAAAGCGTGAACTCTGATAGGAAGGAATGATACAATGAGTGATATAATGACAGCGAAAGACCTTAATTTATGGTATGACAAAACGCAGGCACTGAAAAATGTAAATATCAGAATACCCGAAAATAGCATAACTGCTTTTATCGGGCCTTCTGGCTGTGGAAAGTCTACATTTCTCAAAACTTTGAACCGTATGAACGACCTTATCCCCACGGTCAAGATAACGGGCGAAGTCTGCTATAACGGACAGAATATCTATGACGGCAGTGTTGATGTAAACGAACTTCGCCGTGAGATAGGAATGGTTTTTCAGAAGCCTAATCCTTTCCCTATGAGCATTTATGACAACATTGCCTACGGGCCCCGTACACACGGGATAAAATCAAAGGTAAAACTTGATGAGATTGTAGAACAGTCACTTCGTGATGCGGCAATATGGGATGAAGTAAAAGACAGACTCAAGAAAAATGCCCTCGGAATGTCGGGCGGTCAGCAGCAGAGATTATGTATTGCAAGAGCGCTTGCCGTAAAGCCGAAAATTCTTCTTATGGATGAA
>CALGTU010000114.1 GCA_937901465.1 uncultured Clostridia bacterium
AATTAAGGAAACTGAAAAGAGAACAGGCATCTGGGCATGGAAACATCCTCATAACGACGGAACACTTACCTATACAAGACTTACAGGTAACGTTGAATTCGACGATGTTTATTTCGGATATGAAGAAAACAAAACAGTTCTTAACGGAATAAGCTTATGGGCAAAGGACGGACAGAAAATAGCATTCGTAGGTTCAACCGGTGCGGGTAAAACAACAATAACAAATCTTATAAACAGATTTTATGATGTTCCCGATGGAAAGATAAGATACGACGGAATAAATATAAATAAAATCAAAAAAGCAGACCTTCGCCGTTCTCTTTCTATGGTTCTTCAGGATACACATCTTTTCACAGGAACAGTTATGGAAAATATCCGTTACGGAAAGCTTGATGCTACCGATGAAGAATGTATTGCAGCGGCTAAACTTGCAAACGCACATTCTTTCATAAAGCATCTTCCTATGGGATATGACACACTCCTTACAGCCGATGGTGCAAACCTTTCACAAGGTCAGCGTCAGCTTATAGCTATAGCAAGAGCGGCAGTTGCTGATCCGCCCGTTCTTATTCTTGATGAAGCAACAAGTTCTATAGACACAAGAACCGAAGCTTTGATTGAAAAGGGTATGGATAGTCTTATGGAAGGCAGAACAGTTTTTGTTATCGCTCATCGTCTTTCAACGGTAAGAAATTCTCATGCGATAATGGTTCTCGAAAAGGGAAAAATCATCGAAAGAGGAAATCACGACGAGCTTATTGCACAAAAAGGAAAGTATTATCAGCTTTATACAGGAATGTTTGAGTTATCTTAAAAAATCAGACCTTTTCGGCTTTATTTTGCCGAAAAGGTCATTTTTTTCGTTGACAAGTTTTTTTCAGTGTGATAAAATAGTAAAGGTCGGGTAAAATATACCTGATATATAAACTAAAATTTTCGGAGGTGAACGAAATGGACGCTGGTAACGGCGGAAAACCGGGACGAAGTAGCGGCGCATGCCGTAACTGTTATATTATCGGGCGTCTGTTTTGTGCCTGATTAAATAACTTTTATGACTGCGTCCGTAGCTTCCTCTCTTTCAGAAAAGAGTTTTATTATGAAAGCTCTTTTACTTTGCAAAGGAGGAATGAACCATGGGGGATAATTACAAGGGCTTTTCTGTAACAATAGAAAAGCTTTTAGAAGAAAAAAAGTATGCCTCTCTGCGTGACATTCTCACTACAATCAACCCCGCGGATATCGCTTTGATTTTCGCTGAAATTCCTGAAGAAAAACTGCCTCTTCTTTTCAGACTTCTGCCTAAAGAACTTGCTGCTGAGGCATTTGTTGAAATGGACGAAGACATGCAGGAACACCTCATCAGAGGTTTCAGTGATGCCGAACTTAAAGCCGTTGTCGATGAACTTTATGTCGATGACGCCGTTGATATTGTAGAAGAAATGCCGGCAAATGTCGTTAAAAGGGTGCTTAAACAAGCTGACCCCGAACTTCGTAAGATGATTAACGAAATCCTCAAATACCCCGAGGATAGCGCAGGAAGCATCATGACAACGGAATATCTCAGTTTAAGACCTCAGATGACCGTTGAAGAAGCAATCAAACGCATAAGAAGAACATGCGTTGATAAAGAAACAATCTATACCTGTTATGTAACAGACCAGAACCGAACACTTATCGGTATGCTTTCTCTTAAAGACCTTTTAGTTGCCGATGACGATGATATTGTTGAAAATATAATGGAAACAAATGTCATCTGTGTTGAAACACATACCGACCAGGAAGAAGTTGCTCAGTCGCTCAGTAAGTATAACTTTATGGCATTGCCTGTTGTCGATAAGGAAACACGCCTTGTCGGTATCGTAACATTCGACGATGCTATCGACGTTATCGAAGAAGAAACAACCGAAGATATCGAAATGATGGCGGCTATCACACCTACCGATAAGCCCTATCTTAAAACTTCTGTTTTTGAAATCTGGAAAAAGCGTATTCCGTGGCTTTTATTACTTATGATTTCAGCAACTTTCACAACGCTTATAATATCATCATTTGAGTCTGCTCTCGCAGCACATATTGTTCTTACCTCTTTCATTCCTATGATAATGGGAACGGGCGGTAACTCGGGAAGCCAGTCTTCCGTAACAATTATTCGTGGACTTTCGCTTGACGAAATAGAATTCGGTGATATTATCAGAGTTATATGGAAAGAAACAAGAGTAGCTATCCTTTGCGGACTTACTCTTGCGGTTGCAAATTTCTTCAAACTCATACTTTTCGAGGGTGTTGAGATAGCTATTTCGCTTACAATAAGCGTTACTCTTTTAATAACCGTTCTTGTAGCAAAAGTAATAGGCTCATCACTTCCTATGCTTGCAAAAAAGATAGGTTTTGACCCTGCCGTTATGGCGAGCCCTCTTATCACAACAATGGTTGACGCATTGTCGCTTCTTGTTTATTTCACAACAGCGACAGCTCTTCTCGGAATTTGAAAGTATAATCAAACAGGGGTGTCTGAATTTTATTTGGATACCCCATAATTTTATAAGGAGATGTTATTATGAGAATTGCAGTAACATACGAAAACGGAGAGATTTTTCAGCATTTCGGACATTCATCACAGTTCAAGATATATACCGAAGACAACGGAAAAATCATCGCATCAGAAGTTATCGATACAAACGGAAGCGGACACAGTGCTTTAGCGGGTCTTCTTTCAGCTTTGGGAGTAAACGCTCTTATCTGTGGCGGAATAGGCGGGGGAGCACAGATGACTCTCGCGGGTGCAGGTATTTCTGTTTATGGCGGAGTTTCGGGAAATGCTGATAAAGCAGCAGAAGATTTCGTTTCAGGAAAACTCATCTATAACCCTGATGCAAAATGTGACCATCACGACCACGGTGAAGGACATAATTGTGGCGAACATAGTTGCGGAGCACATAGCTGCCATTAATTTTTATCGTAAAACAAAAAGCAGTACAGATTTTCTGTACTGCTTTTATTTTTTTAAACGAGAGCAACATCCTTGAGTGCTTCAGATGCATTTGCGATAACTGTTTTTGTTTTTTCGAAAACCTGAGCCATTTTGGCATTATCGTTTTTACCAAGCATTTCTTTGGTCTGATTTATCGCATCCTTACCCATATTAAGCTGTGTTTCGTAAAGGTTATCAAAACGCTTGAGAGCTTTTTCTTCAAGAGTATTGTAAGCGACCGAAAGGTCTTTTACAGTGCTGTTTCTTATTTCGTCAAACTTTTCAAGTGTAACATCTATGATGTCTGAACGCTTTTTAGTCCTGAGAATAAGCTTGAATGAAGAAATTGTAGCTGAAGGGAAAGCATCTGAACTTTTTCCGGTAACATTCTTTACAGATTTTGCAACCTGTTCGTTGACTTCTCTCATATAATCGCTTATGCTGCCACCACTTGCGGCAGTTGTAGCAAGATGGCCTATACCAAGCTTCTTTGCAAGATCTCTGCTCATTCTGTCGATAAGAGCATCAGTTCTTGCCTGATGAGCTTCAATACATTTTCTGTATGCTTCGCCTACTTTATCCATAAGGTATGAATGGAAATGAGATTCAACATCTTCAGCAGTTACTTCGTTTCTACAAGCAACTATATCTTCTCTGAGTTTTGAGAAGAATTCATACATCCAACGTTCTGCTTCCTGCTTCATTTCGGCAATACCGAGTAAAAGTTTCGGACGGTTTGCCTCAATTGCAGCATTAAGGTTAGCACTTTCTTCGAGAAACCCAAGCATAAGAGAATCAAGCTTCTGCTTATCAAGAGATGAAACTTCTGAAATCATATCAACTCTTGCGGCAGTATCTTCGAGCATGATTTCCTGCATAGTAAGAACACGCTGAACTCTGAGATAGTCTTTTTGAGTGATGATATCTCTTCTGAGTGAACGTTCAAACTTGAAGAATTCTGTTTCATAATATTCCTGGAATCCCTTAAGATCAGAACGAGGAGCATCGGTCTTTCTCTTGAATTCATCAACACCGCTTATTCCATAAACTACTGCATTAGGAACAATCTGCTGACAACAAAGAGCAACTCTTGTAAGGATTTTGTCGATATCTTCTCTTGTGTTAAGAGCGTCAATCATATTTACAAGAACATATATCTTTCCGAATTTCTGAGGAGCAACGTGTGTTGCAAGGAACATCTGTTCCGATTCAGAGAAGGGAAGAAGTGCCGATGCAACATAGATAACCGCGTCTGCATTGATAAGATAATCCTGAACCTGCTGGTCAAGGTCTGTGATATCAGAAAGACCGGGAGTGTCAACAATACGGATTTCTTTTAAGATTTCCGCATCATCTCTTACATCGATGTATTCGATGGGCGAGGGAAGATTATGCATAATAGTTTCAAGTCTTTCACGCAGAAGGTCTTCCATACCGAGTTCCATTTTCTTTCCGTTTTTGAGAACAGCAGTAACAGAAGGCTTTTCGCCATATGAAATAGTATTGATAGTAAAAGTTTCGGGAGCAGCGTTAACAGGAGCAAGCTGTTTACCTAAAATCGCATTGATTATAGTACTTTTACCACGCTTGAAATCTCCGAGAATAACAAGAGAGAAAGGTTCATTACGACGTTTTGTAATAACTCTGTCCCATTCTCTCATTCTCTGAGAAAATTCTTCACCGAGCATTTCACAGAGTTCCTTATCATTAATAAGACTCTGATAGCTGTTCTGAACGAACTCTATGCTTTTCAAAGCACTTTCGAGATTGAGTTCTGACTGGCTTGTCATTTTTTCGTTATCCATACTACTCAACCCCCTTTGCACCAATGATGATATCACAACGAAGGTCTACCATCGGTTTGTTTACAACGTGTCTGTTTTCAGAACTTATATCACTGCGACAGTTGTAATAGATTTCACAGTTAAGAAATTCAAGTGCACAATAAATTCTTCTTACAGCTCTTGTTGTTTCATCGGGAATAGAAAGTTCTCTTGCAGCGGTAAGTTTAACCGATTTATTGTATTCTTCAATGATTTCTTCGGGCTTGAAACTTTCGCTGTTATCATAGTTCATAGATAACGAGATTTTCTTTTCCATGAGTGATTTAAGAATATGAGGGAATCTTTCGGGCTCATCAAGACAAACCATAACCGCACGGTCATTTGTTATATCTGAAAATTTTGCCCAATCAGCCATTATGTAGTTGAGCTGTTTAGGTATGCTTTCAATACGGGTAAAGTTTTTCTGCTTTTCCGAACCTTCAGCAAAACCGATATAAGGTGCAACAAAATTATAAATACAATGATTGTTGTGTGTTTTTGAAATACCTGTCGCAAGAATGAACACAAGTTCTTCTTCACTGCACATTCCGACAAGGGTTTTTGTCATAACAATGCAGGGCTCAATACCATCTGCGAAAACCGCAACAAGTTCCGGTTTTTCGATTTTGGTATTTATCATTATAGCGGGAAGACGTGCTTTAAGACGTTCCGCACAGGTTTTTGCGATGTCATAGATTTTTGTGTTATTCCAACCGTCAACGGTAACAGCACCATCAAAATATCTTTTCATAACAGATGGCATATCCGATGAGGTTATTGATTTCACAAGCTTGTTCCAGCCCGAAATATTATTGAGTGACTGTCTTGAAAGACATTCGGTCTGAAAAGCGTAGTTTACACTTTCTGATGTTATCTTCGGTGTCAATGAATGAAGAATGAGATAGGACTGAAAGCTTGTGTCTATTTTAAGTAAGGGATTTCCAAATTCAATAGCTGAACTCATTGAGTCGGCCTCCTTAATTGTAATTTAAATAGAACAAACTTAAACAGTCTGTGTTTCTTCTGTCTGTGCTTCGGCATTGTCTTCAGCCTGTGCTTCAGCATGAGCTCCGTCTGGCTGTTCTGCTTCGCCGTCAGCAACAACTTCTTCTTCAACCTTTGTGATAGTCTGATAGAGATTATAAGCTTCAGCGAGAAGTGAGCCGACATATTCAGCAACGCTTCTGAGCCAATCTCTTTCAGAGTCAGAAAGTTCTTTCTGTTCAGCCTTGAGCTGATTGAGGTTGTCGAGAGTCTTCTGTGTATCTTCGAGGATAACTTCTGTTTCTGTTTCGAGCTTTGATTTAAGACCTTCAAATGAGTTGAATACCTGCTGACGAACAGTTTCAGAGAAGTCAGAGTTGATCTTCATTTCCTTGAACTGCTTTCTTACAGTATTCTTGAAGTCTGCCTTATATTTATCAATTCTTTCCTGAACAAGAAGCTTATCAACAGAGAACTTTCCTGAGAATGTTCCCGCAATACCTGCAATAGCGATTACACAGAGTGTAACAGGGCCTGCTGTTGCAATTCCCAAAGCACCGGCAAGATAGATGGCAGCAAAGAATGTAGCATAGAATCCTGCAAATCCTGTAACACCGCCGAGAAGAGCACCCTTAACGCCTGCTTCACGGAAACCTACGAATATACCTGCAGTACCGAAGTTGATGATAGAACCGATTGCAGAACCGATAACCTGATTAACAGGTCTTTCGGGAACAGAGAACATTTCCTGAATTCTGTTAACAGATGCAAAGAATTCATCTTCGAATGTCTGAAGTCTTTCAGCTTCGTCCGAAAGAGCGATGTTGATTTCGTTCTGAATCTGTTCACATATGAGCTGAGCCTTATTTTCAATGCTTTCACGGATCTTTTCTGTGAGTTTTGCATTTACAAGTTTCATTCTGTCACGCTTGAGGTCTTCTGATGTCATCGGGAATTCATCAATAACCTGCATAGCGGTATCTTCTATCTGAACCCAGTAATCATCGAGGATAGGCTGTAAGTCGGTGAATGCCTTGTTGGCAGCGTCGTTGATTCTTACGAATTCTTCACGCTTCTTTGTTCTGATATCTTCGATTTCATCGATAGCAGCCTGATATTTTTCAAGGAACTCGTCTGTTTCCATGAGAAGAGCATTTTCACGGAGAACAGTTGAGTTTACTACTTCTGAACCTGAACTGATAATCTTGTTTGCGAGCATCTGAAGAGTAATAGAACCTCTGTCTTTTGTAAGAAGTGATTCGAGAGTATGTTCGAATACAGGGAAATTACTTTCTTCAAGAAGAGCAGCGTCATTTGTCTGCTTTGCAACAAGTGCTTTCTTAGCATAAACACCGATAACCTTGGGGAGTCCGATTTTACGCTTATAAACAGCAAATTCCTTTGAGTCTTCACCCATAACGGCCTTTGCTTTGTCCATAACATACTGAGCAATACGCTTACGCACTGTTTCAACGATTCTTTCTTCGTCTTCACGCGCAAAAGTACCGAAACAGTTAACCGCAAAGATGATTCTTCCAAGGTCACTTGTAAGCATCTTCTTTTCAAGGAATTCCTTTTCGAACTGTGAGAAAGGAGAGTTTGCACTGATTACGAATACAGCAGCGTCGATTTCAGGAAGAATAGATAATGTAACATTTGTCATCTGCTCGTCGTCGTTAAGACCGGGAGTGTCGATGATGTCAACATTATTCTTACAGAAATCTGTGTCGTAATAAACAGTTGCTTCCTTGATTGTTTCGGCTTTCTGTTCCGATTCATAAGAAAGTTTTGTTACATAATTTGCAAGTTCCGAGATGTCAACGCTTTCTTTTTCGCCATTTTTATATTCGATTGTAACATAAGGCGATTCGCTGTATGTAACTCTGTTGAGAGTTGCGGTTGCGGGGAGAACATCGGCAGGGAGAACTTCCTGTCCGAGCATAGCGTTGATGAGAGTAGATTTACCTCTCTTGAATTCGCCAACGATAGCAACTTCAAAATGTTCCTGCGCAACCTTTTCGATTGTTGCCGCAATTGATTTTGAGGTTCTTTCGAGTCCTAAAGAATCGCAATACTGCATAAGGAGAGTAAGACGCTCCTTAAGTGTATCGACTGTTTCTTTAAATCCGGAATAACTTCCGTAATCAAAGGTCTGGTTCATAATAGCCTCCTAATTACTGAATGTAGATTTTTCGATTTTTTCGAAATAAGCATACATATATCAATATTATAACAAATTACTATAATGATGTCAATTATAATTTTGGCCTATGGCATATTTTACAAATTTCTTTTGCTCGTTATGTTTGAAAAGCCAAACTTTTGAATTGAAATGTAAATTAATTGTTAAATTGTTGACTTAATATTAAAATGAATGGTAAAATCAATGTGATATTGGATAATTTGAACAAATTCTGAAAGGAGTGATATTGCATGAGTAAGATTTCAGATTGCATCGATGAAATCGTCGGTAATGAAAACGACGAAAAAATGATCGAAGAACGAAATAAAAAAGATGTTATCTTCATAGTTTTCTGGTGTCTGATTTATTTAGGAATGCTCGCTATCCAGGCAATATTCAGTTTTCAGATTATTCAGGCTGTTGTTGCACAGCTTCAGATAGTTGTTTCAGTCGTGCTTACAGCAAGATATTATAAAACAGGGTATCTTCTCGCTATAACACTCAACATGTTAAGTATAATATGCGTCATTCTTAACGGTCTGGCTCTTGGCAATCTGCTTTTTGTCGGCGTTATAATCCCTCTCGGAACGATAGTTTCGGTTTCTTTCCTTTTCGGAATAATAAGAAAACTTCATAAAGCAATGAAAGAATCCGATGCCCAGCGTGAAGAACTTGTAAAACTCGCCGAAGAAGCTGAGGAAGCTTACGAAGAAGTAAGAAAAATGAACGAACAGCTTCTTGAAACATCAAGAGTAATAAAAGAAAACGAAGAACGCCTCAATCATATGGCACTTTTCGATGCTTTAACAGAACTTCCTAACCGCAGAATGATCATAAACCGACTCGATTTCCATATCAGTTATTCTGCAAAAACAGGAAAGAAGTTCGCTGTTGTTTTTATCGACCTTGATAACTTCAAGCGTATAAACGATACTCTCGGACACGAAAAGGGCGATATGGTAATAAAGAAAATAGCTCAGCGTATAACAGCTGCTCTCGATACCGACGATATTCTGGGAAGACTCGGGGGAGACGAATTTGCAATACTCGTTCAGAGAGATATTGACAGCAATGAAGTCTTAAATTATGTTGAAGAAATCAGAACAGCGATTTCAGAACCTATTATAATCAATAACGAAGAAGTAACAGTAAATGCAAGTTTTGGTGCGTCAGCTTATCCCAAGGATGGCAGTGATTCAACCGAACTTCTCAAATGTGCCGATATGGCACTCTATAAGGCAAAGGCAGATGGCAAAAACCGTCTTGAATTCTTCACTCCCGAGATGAAGGCTGAAATTCAGCATAAGGTTGATTTCGAAGCAAGCCTTGTAGCAGGTCTCAATAAAGAAGAGTTCCATCTTATGTTCCAGCCACAGCATGAACCCGACGGAAAGAAGCTCCGTGGATTTGAAGCACTTGTTCGCTGGCGTTCCGAAGAGCTCGGGCTTGTCAGTCCTATGCAGTTTATTCCTATGGCTGAAGAAACAGGTCTTATTGTCGAACTCGGAACATGGATATTCAAAGAAGCCTGCCGTAAACTCAGAATGGCAATGGATACCTATGGTCTTGATAACCTCGTTCTCTCAGTAAATATTTCTACAATTCAGCTTATGCAACCTGATTTCTATAATATCGTTAAGGGAATTATGGAAGAAACAGGCGTTTACGGAAGAAATCTTGAAATTGAAATAACCGAATCTGTTTTCATAAAATCTGTTGATAACGCTGTCGAAGTTCTCAACAAGATTAAGAAACTCGGTATTTCAATAGCACTTGACGATTTCGGAACAGGTTATTCATCACTTCATTATCTCCGTTCACTTCCTATTGACACGCTTAAAATCGATAAATCATTTGTCGATGGAATAAATCGTGCCGAATCCGAAAAAGAAATAGTAGGTTCTATTATCTCTCTCGCACACAACATGAATCTTTTTGTTGTTGCTGAGGGTGTTGAAGTTGAAGAACAGCTCAGCTATCTCCGCGATAGCGGATGTGACTGCGTTCAGGGCTATCTTCTCGGCAGACCTCTTGATGACGAACAGTTCAACGAAACACTTAAAAAAGCTTCTGAATATCTTAAAACATCAGAGTCTCCCGAATACAAATAACTTGTGAAAAATGCACAGTTTAAATGAGCAATCAAACCCCTATTTATACCCATGAATTATTGACATATAATCAGTTGTGTGGTATAATTTTTAATTAGATTGCGACGCTTCAGTTTGATGGTATCACCGTCGGATTGGAGCGTTTTTATTTTTTCTTTGTGGGGGAATAATTATGCAGACAAATGAAAAGAAACCTTCTGTAACAGAATATTTCGGATGTAATGTTTTCAACGAAACAATAATGAGAGAACGTCTTCCTAAAAATATCTACAAGGCTCTTAAAAATACAAGAGAATTCGGCGTTGCTCTTGATACCGATGTTGCTGAAGTTATAGCAAATGCAATGAAAGACTGGGCAGTTGAGAAGGGTGCAACCCATTATACGCACTGGTTCCATCCCATGACAGGTATTACCGCCGAAAAACATGATTCTTTCATAGCACCCACAACAGACGGCAGAATTATTATGGAATTTTCAGGGAAAGAACTCATAAAGGGTGAACCTGATGCATCATCATTCCCGTCGGGTGGTCTTCGTGCAACTTTCGAAGCGAGAGGATATACCGCATGGGACCCTACATCGAATGTTTTTGTAAGAGACACAACTCTCTATATTCCTACAGCATTCTGTTCGTACAGCGGTGAAGCACTTGATAAGAAAACTCCTCTTCTTCGTTCTATGGAAGTAATCAACGAACAGGCTATGAGAATTCTCCGACTTTTCGGTGATACAACAGCAACAAGAGTTATAACGACAGTCGGCGCAGAACAGGAATATTTCCTTGTTGATAAAGGTGTTTATGATCAGCGTGAAGATCTTATCTTTGCGGGAAGAACTCTTTTCGGTGCAAAAGCTCCAAAGGGACAGGAAATGGATGACCACTATTTCGGCTCTCTCAAAGAAAGAGTTTCAGATTATATGAAAGAACTTGACTGTGAACTCTGGAAACTCGGTATTCTTTCAAAAACAAGACATAACGAAGCAGCTCCTGCTCAGCATGAACTTGCTCCTATCTATACAACCGCAAATATTGCCGCTGACCAGAATCAGCTTATTATGGACGTTATGAAGAAACTTGCCCGTAAACACGGTCTTGTATGTCTTCTTCACGAAAAGCCTTTCGCGGGCGTTAACGGAAGCGGTAAACATAACAACTGGGCACTTGTTACAAACGACGGTCAGAACCTTCTTGAACCCGGAAAATCTCCCAGCAGTAATTTCCGTTTCTTAACATTCCTTTGTGCTATTATAAAGGGTGTTGATGAATATGCCGACCTTCTCCGTATTTCTGTTGCAAGTGCAGGTAACGACCACCGTCTTGGTGCTGCCGAAGCTCCTCCTGCGATAGTTTCTATTTTCCTTGGTGATGAACTTCAGAAAATCGTAGAAGCTCTCGAAAGCGGAAAACTTATAAAATCCAATAAGAAAAAGGAATTTATCATAGGTGTTGAAGCACTTCCTAATTTCCCCAAGGACACAACCGACCGCAACAGAACATCTCCTTTCGCATTTACAGGCAATAAGTTCGAATTCCGTTCGTTAGGTTCTGCTGATTCTATTTCATGTTCGAATGTAATGCTCAATACAATCGTTGCTTACGAACTCTGCCAGTTTGCTGACAGACTTGAAAAAGCTGATGATTTCACAAAGGAACTTAATAAACTTCTCGCCGAAACTCTTAAAAAGCATAAGAGAGTTATATTCAACGGAAATAACTATTCTGAAGAATGGGTTAAAGAGGCTGAAAAGAGAGGGCTTAAAAATTATCCGACAACTGTCGATTGTCTTCCTCATTATGCCGACGATAAGAATATCGAAATGTTTGAAAAATTCAAGATATTCACAAAATCCGAAGTTCAGTCCAGATATGAAATCCTTATCGAAAATTACAGTAAACTTATAAAAATCGAAGCCCTTACAATGATTGATATGGCGAAGAAAGAAATTCTCCCTGCGGGAATTGAATTTACAAAAACTCTTTGCGATACCGTTTCTTCTAAAAAATCAATAGGCCTTAAAGGCGGTGCAGAAGAAAAACTCGCTGAGAGACTTTCGTTCCTTACCGATAAACTTCTTCACGAAATCGAAACTCTTGAAGAAAAGGCAAACAAAGCGAAAGATATATCAGATTCTTTGAAACTTGCCGAATTCTGCAGAGATGAAATTATTCCGTCGATGAACGAAATGCGTCTTTCTGCCGATGAAATGGAAACCATAGTTCCTGAAAAACTCTGGCCTTTCCCGACATACGGCGAACTCCTTTTCGGAGTACAATAACAATTTCAAGAGTGTCTTTCAAAAGGCACTCTTTTCCTTTGTTCAGAGTTTGACTTTTTATAAAGCGTGTGGTAAAATATCAATGTATGTATTATTGTTTTTGAAGGAGGAGTTGCTGTGCGTAAAAGAAATTTTATAAGAACACTCTGCTGTGTTTCTGCAGTAGCTGTTTTCTTTATGTCATCAGGTCAGAGAATCAACGCCGATGAAACTATCGAAATCAATGTCAATGTTGATACCTCTCTCGACAGAAAAGCAATAAGCAGATATATCTATGGAATAAACGACACTGCTTCGTTGTCCGGAGTAAGAGTTACTGCGCTCAACCAATCAGGAAACGATTTTATGACATACAACTGGGAGAATAACTTTTCCAATGCAGGAGAGAGCTATCTTGCCGCAAATCGTGATGTAATATCCGACAGATACAATCGTTCCAGTTCGGATCCCGCCGTTGCGGCTGATGGTCTTATAACAATGGCAAATCATAATCATGTTGATTTCACCATTGCGTCACTTCCTACAATAGGTTATGTTGCGGCTGATGATTATGGCCCTCTTCTCAATTCAGAAGTCGCTCCGTCTGACAGATGGGTAAAGACATATACTTCAAAACCTGATGAATATTTACTTTCTCCCGATGTAAATGACGACGCAGTATACATTGATGAATATCTCAATTATATCATAAACTATTACGGAAAATCTGCTTTTGGCGGAATAAGTGCTTATTCAGTAGGGGGAGATTCTTTCTTATGGTCAAAAGAATTTCCGTTAGCATCTGATAATTTTACAGTTGAAGAATATATGCAGAAAACTGTTGATATGGCAGAAATGGTGAAAAAAGCCGATACCAACGCTCTTGTTGTGGGCGGGGGATTTGCTTCTGTTGACAGTTGTGCTTCTTTTGCAGAAAATGCAGGATGGAGCAAATATAAAAATGATTATAGCTGGTTTGTCGATTTTTATCTTGATGAGATGAATAGATATTCTCAGCAAAGTGGAAAACGACTCATCGATATCATAGATGTAAAATATTTCCCTGAAGAAAAAACTCAGCATGGGATGAGTATAATTTCCGAAACTTCCGAAGAAGCAAACAAAATGAGAATACAGGCAGTAAGAGCACTCTGGGATGGTTCGTATTCCAAAGAGGGAGAAAATAAAGAGTTTTTCCCGTTGCTTCCTACTTTTCAGGCTTCTATAAACGAATATTATCCTGGAACAAAACTCGCACTTACCGAATATAACTTTGGCGGAGGCGGCAATATAACAGGTGGTATCGCACAGGTTGAAGCACTCGGTTGTTTCGCCGAAGAAGGAGTTTTTCTTGCCTGCCTTTCTCCTGATAAGAATGACGATGTCTCGTATCAGTATTCAGCTATAAATCTTTTTACCAATTACGATGGTAACGGAGGGGAATTCGGCGATGTCAGCGTAAGAGCAGAAAATGACAATACAGAACTTTGTTCGTCATTTGCCGCTATTGATAACGAAGGCGTTCTGAATCTGATTCTTACAAATAAAAGCGATAGCCTTAAAGAAACGATTAATATAGATATCTCATCTGAATACAGATATAATTCTGCTGAAACATATGGTTTCTCAATCGGCAATCCCGAAATAACAAAAGGTGCATCATATACTCTTTTAAACGATTATTTAACAATACTAAAATTTTAGATCATTTGATTAATACTATTCCAGATTTTGAGTTAGAAGAAATAGTAGCTAGTTCAATTAAATGTATGACACCATGCTTTATTTTAGATTATTTCAATGCAATTAAGTCTGTTTATATTTTCGTTTCATTATTAAATATTTATATGAATAAGATATCAAATAAATCATTAAAATACCAACAAGAAGATATTAGTTTAATGGCTAAAATTTGTTCTATAATTTATCAGAATACTAGATTGAATCAAAATACAACTGGTAGACAATTACCTGCATTCGATGGTAAAATTAGTGAAGTAACACAAATGTATTACTTAAATCATACAATAGTTGGACCACAATTTTTATTGTTGAAATTGATGGAAGAATCAGTTATATGTATTGATGAAATCATTAGAATGTAACGACAATCTACGAATGTAATGACAATTTACGAATGTAATATTTAATCAAATCTAACAAATTTTTTAGCTTGCCAATCTGTAACACTCATATCAT
>CALGTU010000115.1 GCA_937901465.1 uncultured Clostridia bacterium
GTCCGCCGAAAGAAAATGAATTTTCAAAAACAATCAATTTTCAAAAATATACCAAGAATTATACCATAATATGTTGCTGATTGCTATATCTATATTATCCAAAAGATAGTGTTATTTTATAGCTGTCGGCTATATACTATGTTTAAAGTATGATGAAACGGGGCGGTATGGATGAATCTTAACGAGATAGGCAAAAGAGTAAAGGCTTGCCGAAAAACTATGGGAATATCCCAGGAAAAACTCGCCGAGATGATAAATGTATCATCGCATTATATCTATGAGATAGAGCGAGGAATGAAATCAATGTCGCTTGAAACGCTCATAAATCTTTCGTCTGCTTTAAATCTTTCAACAGATTATATTCTTTTCGGAAATAAAGAGCAGGATTTTGTTCCGCTTTCAGAACAGCTCAAAAAAATGAACGACGACCAGCGTAAAAGAGCGGAAAGTGCTTTTAAAGCAATATTACCTTATATAAAATAAAGGATACCCGAGCGAAAACTCAGGTACCCTTATTTTTTTATATTGCTATGAAAAGGAGTTTATTTTTTATCATTACATCCACAGCCTGATTTTTTCTTCGCGCATTCTTTCGCATAGGGACAACCTATGCATTTCTGTCCGCTTTTTTTTGCACGGTAAAGATAGAATATTATTCCGCCGACAATGGCTATTAAGATAACAATAACAATAATATTTTCCATAATAAAATCCTTTAGTTTTTAAGTGCGTATTCTTCTTTGAGTTTTTTATTTGTGTTTGCGATAATAACACCTATGATTCCTGCCATAACGAGAACCGCGATAAGTCCTGCTACTGCAGCCTTTACATTGAGCGGATCGCCGACTATGAGTGAACCTATTGTATAGATAAGGTATGAAACTGTATAGCCTGTTGCGAGCTGAAGACCTATTCCGCCCCAGAGCCATTTAGGACTCTTCATTTCCGAGTTCATAGCACCGATTGCCGCAAAGCAGGGTGGTGTATAGAGGTTGAACATAAGATAAGCGAGAGCCGCTACCTTTGTTATTGCCATAACGCCTGCAACTTCTGTGCCTGCGCCTTCCATAAGAACAAGTTCTTCTGTATCGATAAGATTTTCAAGTCCTACAAAGCATACTGCGAGAGTTCCGACAACGTTTTCCTTTGCGATAAAACCTGTAACGGCTGCCGCCGCGAGTTGCCATGAAAGAACACCAACGATGGGAACGAGAATATATGCAAAAGGAGATGCGATTGAAGCAAGGATAGACTGGTCTGCGGATTCTGCTACCTCAAAGCTCCATGTGAATGTCTGCATAAGCTGAACAACCATATTACAGAGAAGAATGATTGTTGCTGCCTTAACTATGTAAGACCAGCCTCTGCTACACATTGACTTGAATGCGCCCCAGAGTGAAGGTGCTTTGTATTCGGGGAGTTCTATAATAAAGAATGACTTTCTTGCCTTATGACCTGTGATTTTGTTGATGAGAAGAGCGCCGAGGAAAATGAGAAGAATTCCTGCGAAATAAGCGAGGAATGTTACCCAGCCTGCGCCGTCGAAGAATGCACCTGCGAAAAGTGCGATAACGGGAATTTTAGCTCCGCAGGGCATAAAGGGAGCGAGCATTGCTGTTGCTCTTCTTTCTCTTTCGTTCTTGATAGTTCTACTTGCCATAACGCCGGGAACAGCACATCCTACTGTTATAACAAAAGGAATAATCGATTTTCCCGAAAGGCCTACTCTTTTAAAGATAGGGTCAAGAACAACGGCAGCACGGGACATATATCCGCAGTCTTCTAAAAGTGCTATCAAAAAATACATTACCATAACGAGTGGTAAAAATCCTACAACGGCAACGACACCGCCGATAACGCCGTCAACAAGGATTGCTGAAATAAGAGGATTTGCGTTCTGGAGAAGTCCTCCTACCCAGCCCTGAAATGCTTCGAGAAGACCGACTAAAAGGTCTGCTACGGGTGTTCCTACCCATACCTGTGAAATCTGGAAAACGAGGAACATAACGAGTGCGAAAATCGGAATACCGAGCCATTTGTTTGTAAGGATATCGTCTATCTTGTCGCCTATGTTCTTATCTTTTGTAAGAATTTTTCTTTCTTCAACTTCGTCGACAATTTTATTTACAAATTCAAAACGCTTTTTATCCGCTGATTCAACGGCTGATTTGTCGCTAAGGTCGATATTACCCTCTGTGTAGGGTGCTGACTGTGATTTGCCTATCTGATTAACGGCTGTTTCAATAAGTTCTTTAAGACCATTTGATGATGTTGAAACTGTATTGACAACGGGGCAACCGAGTTTTGCTGACAAAGCTGTCGCATCGATATTTGTTTCTTTCTTCTCGTTTATGTCGCTTTTATTGAGTGCTACAACCATAGGGATTCCGAGTTCCAAAAGCTGTGTTGTGAAGAAAAGGCTTCGGCTTAAGTTTGTAGCGTCAACTATATTTATAATAACATCGGGATTTTCTTCTTTTACATAAGCGCTTGTGATACTTTCTTCACTTGTGAAGGGGGACATTGAGTAAGCGCCGGGAAGGTCAACAGCTATTATCTGTTCGTTTCCCGAATATACTTTTTTTATAAGATGTTCTTTCTTATCAACGGTAACACCCGCCCAGTTTCCTACCTTTTCATTACTTCCCGTAAGGGCGTTATACATTGTTGTCTTTCCTGAGTTGGGGTTACCCGTAAGGGCGATTCTCATAAAATTTCCTCCTTATTATATTTACACAAAATCTTTTCAGATATTTTAAACTTTTTGGTTAGCATAGACTAACTGTTCTTTAAAAATAATCGGCAGATTTCTCTGCCCTTTTCATCAGACGATAATTGCCTCGGCGAGCTGATTGTCGATACTGTATCTTGCGTCTTTAACAGAAACTGTACAACCGCCTTTGCGATGAGTTACAACAGTTATCTTTTCGCCGTCATAACAACCGAGTGAGAATAAGAACGCGTTGAGTTCTTCATCATCAGTATTTATCTGTTTGATGATATATTCTTTTCCTTCGATAGCTTCTTTCAGATTCATATCTATTCCACCATATACCTGATTATGATTATGTTTGAATTAGCACAAGCTAACTCTTTACCATATTGCATTATATACCTGATTTTACAGTTTGTCAAGAGTTTTTTGGAAAAATTTTTCGGTTTTTTGAAAAAATCCCTTGTTTTCGGGGAATTTTTTATTTCCCGACCTTTTAGTGTCCGCAAAATTTCTCTGAACTGCCCTTTTTCGAGGATTTTTTTCTGACAAAACGGAAAAACGATGTGGTATTATGATGTAGTAACATCATCTTTACCCATGAAAAGAAAAATTTCTTTTCATGATATTTTATCGTTTGTTTTTCATACTCTGATTTTTATTGATTTTTTATCCGAAAAACATCATCTTACCCTATCATCAAAGGGGTGTTTTTATGCCGAAAATATCGGGGTATTTTTCGGGACAGTAAAGAAAAAAGATTGCGGAAATACGCGGTTTGTTCTGATTATACAGCCTTTTTTAAAGGGTGAAAAACAAGGCTTTTTCAGAGGGCATAAAACGGGACTCTGAAGATATCACGAAAGAGCATAAATCCGATGATAAAACAGGCTTCAAATCGGGACAAATTCTCCTTGCAATATAACTTTTTTTATGCTATAATTAGTATGAATAGGATTATACCTTTAAAATGGGGTGTAAGTATCCAAATCTGAAAAGCACTAAATCGGGTGCATGAAAGGACAAGAAAATGCAGTATGAAAAATCCTGCGGTGCGATAGTTTACCGCAAATTTCACGGCAACACAGAAATCCTGCTGATAAAACATGTAAACAGCGGGCATTGGTCTTTCCCCAAGGGACATGTTGAAGAAGGCGAAACCGAAGAAGAAACCGCTCTTCGCGAAGTTAAAGAAGAAACAGGAATCGATATCTTGGTTGACACCTCTTTCAGAGAAACAGTTCAGTATTATCCCAGAAAGGATACACAGAAGGTTGTTGTTTACTTCCTCGGAAAAGCAAGAAACTATGATTTTGTTCCCCAGGAAGAAGAAATCGCAGCAATCAAATGGGTTGAAATCGGCAACGCTGCCGCTATGCTGACCTATGAAAACGATAAAACCATAGTTGCCAAGGCAAAGGTTGAAATCAAAAACAAAATATGATTTTAAAAGGCAGCCTTAAGAGTGTTTTCGGCTGCCTTACCTTTTACAATCTGTAATAAGAAACCTATTTTAAACAGGGGTAGTTTTCCCCTTAAAACAGGCTTTTCTGCCATTTTTATTGTTGAAAACTATGATTTTTGGGGTAGTTTTCAACTGTTTCAACAGGTTTTCAACAATTTTTTATAACAAAAAACTACTATTTTTTCCGTTTTACAAGGAGAGTAAATATGGATAATTTTAATTTTGATGTCGTTATAGCAGGCGCGGGCGCAGGGGGACTTTATACCGCAATAAACCTTCCCTCAAGCCTTAATATTCTTATTTTATCCAAAAAGGAACTTACACTCTGCAACTCCTCTCTCGCACAGGGGGGAATTGCTGCTGTTTATAACCCAGAAGACGACGACACAACACAGCTTCATACAAACGACACCCTTATAGCAGGGGGATTCAGAAACAACACAGAAACTGTTAAGATTCTCGTTAACAGTGCTGCGGAAGAGATTGAAAAAATCATCTCTTATGGTGTTGATTTTGATAAAAACCCCGACGGTTCACTTCACAGAACATTAGAGGGCGGACACTGCCGAAACAGAATCTTTCATCATAAGGATTCAACGGGCGCAGAACTTGTCAACAAGCTTTCAGCGAAAGTAAAGACTCTTTCAAATGTAACACTCTGGGAAAACGCCGTTGTTTCTGACATAAAAGAAACCGAAACGGGATTTTCATTTGATATACTGAGAGAAGACGAAAGAGTGAATGTTGCCTCGCATTTCGCAGTTATCGCAACGGGCGGAATAGGAAGAGTTTATGAATACACAACAAACTCTGCTATCTCAACGGGCGACGGAATCGCAATGGCTTACAGAATGGGTGCTACAATACAGAATCTTAAACTCATTCAGTTCCACCCGACAGCTTTCAACGATTTTTCACAGAGAGAATGTTTTCTTTTATCAGAATCTCTTCGTGGTGAGGGCGCATATCTTCTTAACTGTAATATGGAAAGATTTATGCATAGATATGACGACAGATTAGAACTCGCGCCCCGTGATGTTGTTTCACATTCTATCATTGAAGAAAGCAGAAAAACGGGCTCTAAAAAGTTCTTCCTTGATATATCATATCAGGACGCTGAAGAGGTTAAAGCTAGATTTCCTATGATATATAAAAATCTTCTCGAAAACGGCTATGATTTAACTAAAGAACCTATCCCCGTTTATCCTTGTCAGCATTATTTAATGGGCGGAATAGACGTTGATAAATTCGGCAGAACATCAATAGCGGGACTTTATGCTGTAGGTGAATGTTCACACACAGGCGTTCACGGAAACAACCGTCTTGCAAGTAATTCGCTTTTGGAAGCGCTCGTTTTCTCCAACAGAGTAGCAGAAGATATCAAGGAAAAGATGGGCGACGCTCCCGAAGAATTTACCCATTATGAATTCGAAAGAAGTAAAGACGGCGAAGAACTTCCTACAGGACTTCGGACAGAAATCCGTCATATAATGCAGTCAACTTATTTTGTAATCCCCGAAAGCAAAGAGGCTTTGCTTAAAGGCTTTGAAAGAGTTAAGGAAATAAAGGGAATACTTGATAAAGAAACTTTCGCTCTTTCAAGGGATTATATCGAGGCAAGGTCGCTTGCTACTATCGCTTATATCATTTTAAAAGAAGTTATTTAAGAAAGGATTTTCAGATTATGAATCTTCCACAGAATTATATTGACGATATTATCATAACAGCTTTAAAAGAAGACATAAACTATATTGATGTTACAACAGATTATTTAATCGACGACGACAGCGTTTCAGAGGCTTATTATGTAGCCAAGGACGACGGTGTTTTATGCGGAATCGATATCGCTAAAAGAGTGTTTATGCTCCTTGATGACACACTTGTTTTCGACACAAAAATAAAAGACGGTGAAAAGGTTAAAAAGGGCGATATAATAGCAGAAATGAAAGGCTCAACAAAGACACTTTTAAAGGGCGAAAGAACAGCTTTAAACCTTTTACAGCACCTTTCAGGAATAGCTTCTGCTACTAACCGCTGTGTTGAAAAGGTCAAGGGAACAAGAGCACAGATTACAGACACAAGAAAGACACTCCCCGGTCTTCGTGCTTTACAGAAATACGCAGTTACAGTAGGCGGAGGAAAAAATCATCGCTTTAACCTTTCAGACGGTGCTATGCTTAAAGATAACCATATCGACGCAGGCGGTGGAATTCCACAGACTATTTCAAAACTCAGAAATAAAATCGGTCATATGGTTAAAATAGAAGTTGAAGTAAGAAATCTCTCTGAACTCAAAGACGCTATCGAAGCCGGTGCTGACATAATAATGCTCGATAATATGTCTTATGATGAAATGCGTGAAGCAGTCAAGATAAACGACGGCAGACGCCTTTTGGAAGCCAGCGGAAATGTTACCGAAGAAAACATAAGAGATGTTGCCGAAACAGGCGTTGATATTATTTCTCTCGGCGCTCTTACCCACTCTGTAAAATGCTTTGATATTTCAATGAAAATCAGAAAATAGTTAAGGAGTTTTTTATGAACTATTCTTCTCTCCGCGAAAAATATCCCGAGTTTTTGTTCAAGTCTTATTCAATAGAAGAAAGCGAAACAGAAATAAAGGTTTCTTATAATTTCGAAACTGTTTCTTTATGTGAATTTAACCCTTACTGGATATTTAAAAAGCCTGCGGAAAAATCCTTTGAAGGCAATAAAATTTTAGAAAAACTCATCTTTTCTCTCGGTATGGTTGAACTTATTTCTTACTGGAAAGCAACCTGTTCCCCTACTGTAAAAATCCTTTGCGGAAGTGTTTCGGAAACGGAAGCAGAATGGTTCAAAAAGCTCTATTTTAAAGGGCTTGGTGAGTTTTTCTATATAAATAAAATCGAAGCCGACGAATCCGATTTTATGAATATTCTTTCAATGGGAAATCCTATAATTCCTATAGGAGAAAAGGTTTTTGGGAATAAAAATTTAATATCTATAGGTGGCGGAAAAGACAGCGTTGTTTCACTTGAAACACTCTCTGAACGAAAAGAAGATAACTTCTGTTATATCATAAATCCCGATAAGGCAACAAAAGCAACCGCCGAAACGGGCGGATATAAAGATGATAAAATCATCGCAGTTAAAAGAAGTTTAGACAGAAAAATAGTAGACCTTAACTCACAGGGATTTTTAAACGGACACACTCCTTTCTCGGCAATAGTTGCGTTTTCATCGGTGATTTCGGCATATCTATGGGGTATTAAAAATGTCGTTCTTTCAAACGAAAACAGCGCTAACGAAAGCACAGTAAAGGGAACCGACATAAATCATCAGTATTCAAAAAGCTTTGAATTTGAGTGTGATTTCAGGGCTTTCGAAGAAAAATTTATCTCCTCAGGCGTTAATTATTTCAGCCTTTTAAGACCTTTATCTGAATTCCAGATTGCTAAATTCTTCTCTGAAAAATGCGAAGATTACCACTCGGTTTTCAGAAGTTGTAACCTTGGCGGAAAGACGGATTCATGGTGTTGCAACTGTCCTAAATGTCTTTTTATAACGATTATTTTAGCGCCGTTTTTATCCCACGATGAGATAAAAGAAATATTCGGCGAAAATCTTCTTACAAAAGAAAAAATGCTTTCGGATTATGATAAACTTTTAGGACTCTCACCAGAAAAGCCTTTTGAATGTGTCGGAATGAGAGAGGAAGTTGTTCTTTCTTCATATCTCACACTGAAAAAATATCAGGAAGAAAACAAGGATCTTCCACTTTTGATTTCGCATTTTGCTGAAATTATGGATAAAAATTACGACACAAAGGGAGAGTATCTGAAAACGATTTCACAATTTAATGAAAACAACAATCTCTCCCCCGATTTTGAAAAAATTTTAAGAGATAAATTCTCTCTTTAAAGAGGTTTTTTAATATGTTATCACTTTTAAAAACACTTACCGAAAACAAATCCGTTGCGATTTTAGGGTTCGGAAGAGAGGGTAGGTCAACCTATAAAACCCTCGTAAAATCGGGCTCAAACGCAAAGATTACCATTCTTGATAAGTTCGATTTTGAAGATAAAAAAGACTTCCCCGTTTCTGTTTTAACGGGCGAAAACTATATGGATAATTTATCGCAATACGACCTTATTTTTAAAAGTCCCGGCGTTGTTATATCTGATGTTCCGCGTGAAAAAATAACTTCGCAGACGGAAATTTTCCTTAAAAAATACAGAGATCAGGTAATAGGAATTACGGGAACAAAGGGCAAAAGCACAACAACAACCCTTATTCATCATATCCTTAAAGAAAAAAGAGGAAATGCGATTCTTGTCGGGAACATAGGTATCCCCGCTTTTGATAGAATCGATGAGATAAACGAAAACTCGGTTATCGTCTATGAGCTTTCTTGTCATCAGCTTGAGTTTGCGTCAGTTTCTCCGCATATTGCGATACTTTTAAACCTCTTTCCCGAACATTTAGACCATTACGGAACAATCGAAAAATATTACAACGCAAAGCGCAATATCTATCTTCATCAGAACGAAAACGATATGCTTTTTGTTATGAAAAGATATCAGCCCAAGGGGATTAAATCGCAGATTATCTCGGTTTCAGATATGGGCGCAGACATAACTTTTTCTCGCGAGGCACTCACTTTCAAGGGCGAAAAAACACCTATCGAAAGAGACAAGTTTTCTCTTATAGGCGACCATAATCTTTATAATATTTCCGTTGCCTACGGCGTTTGCAGGACTCTGGGTGTTTCCGCTGAAGACATAATTTCTGCGGTTAAAACCTATAAATCGCTCCCCCATCGGCTTGAAGTTTTCCTTGAAAAAGACGGTGTCCGTTATATCGACGATTCGATTTCAACCGCTTGCGAAACAACAGTTCAGGGTGTTTTATCTATAGGCGATGTCGGGGTTTTAATCCTCGGCGGAATGGACAGAGGGATTGACTACGCTCCCCTTATTGAGTTTTTGAGAACGCAGAAAGTTCCTAATGTTATATGTATGTATGACAGCGGAAAGCGAATTTTTGAGGAAGCGAAAGAAATCGAGGGCACAAATCTCGTGCTTGTTTCAGACCTTAAAGAAGCCTGCGATATGGCGAAAAAGCTTGTTAAATCGGGAACATCCTGCCTTCTCTCCCCCGCATCTGCAAGTTATGGAAACTTCAAGAACTTTGAAGAACGCGGAGAAAAGTTTAAAGAATATATCAAAGAATAAAAGAAAAGGACAGCTTAAAAGCTGTCCTTTTTCTGTTTTGTCGGTTAGTCTTAAAACAAATTACGAAACGAATTGTCCCGTGCGGTCACGCACTGTTCCACGTGGAACAGTTGACTTTAAAAAAGAAAGATGATATAATTTGACCACAGACATAAAATCCATTGTAAGTAAAGGAGAGATGAAAATGAAGAAATTTATAACAATACTTGCTATCCTTGCGATGATTTTTATGATGACTGCTTGTGAAAGCACGATAGTAAACAAAACAACCATTCCCGCTACAAAAGTAAACGAAACAATCCTGCCCGATGGTTCAAAAACAGAAAAAATAAACAGAGGCGACGGTTATTACTATATAAATGAATACGACCCCGACGGAAATCAGATAAAATCAAGTTGTTATACCGATGAGGGAATACTTGATTTTTACTCTACAGTCGAATACGATTCAGAAGGAAACAGCATAAAAGTAAGTACACACAATGCCGACGGAACGCTTAAATTTTACCATACATCTGAATATGATTCAGTCGGAAATAAGATAAAGGACAGCGAATATAACGCTGACGGAACTCTTCAGGTTGTTTTTGAATACGATTCAGAAGGAAACCATATAAAAACAAGCGAATATAATCCCGACGGAACACTTATAGAATAAACCAAAACCCCCGAAAAATCGGGGGTTTTACTATTATCAAGAGTGTATTTAAGTCTGTTCCCAACATCACCATAAAACGAAAAGACCATGCTTTATACAAGGCAAACGAGCGACGGCATACGAGGGTATTCCGAGCGAGTTTAACGCAGTAGAAAGTGCGGGATTTCTCGTTTTATAAAGGGCTTTTCTTTATCTTCCCTGCGTCTCTGGGATATTTCTTCGGCGTTTCTTTAACCTTTTCTATAACGATAAGTCTGCGGTTGTCGCCCGAGGGGAGAGAATAGTTCCACGTGGAACATATCTTTCCGCCGAGGATTTCTACCGCCTTTTCAGCGTCCTCTGCGTTTTCGTTAGGGCCTTTGAGCGCTAAAAACTTTCCGCCGACTTTTACAAACGGCAGGCAGTATTCACACAAAACGGGTAATGGTGCTACCGCTCTCGCTGTTGCGATATCAAACTTCTCGCGAAGTTCGGGATTTTTTCCGCCGTCTTCTGCACGAGAATGGATACAATCGGCTGAAAGCCCGAGTTTATCCGAAACCTCAGAGAGAAAGTTTATTCTTTTATTAAGGCTATCGAGCAAGGTTATCTCAATATCCTCACGAAAAATCTTCATCGGAATAGCAGGAAATCCTGCGCCCGTTCCTACATCTATCAGTGATGTTCCACGTGGAACATCGAGTTTTGTGAGCGGAAGAACGCTATCCAAGAAGTGTTTTTCGGCTATCCCCTCATCGTCGGTAATGGCGGTGAGGTTTATTTTTTCGTTCCACTCTACGAGCATTTCTGCGTAAGTTTTAAAGTTTTCAATCTGAATATCAGAAAGAGTCAGATTCTCTTTTGCAAAGATTTCACGGAGTTTAGTTTTCATTTCTGTTTCCTCCACTAAGCCATACGAGAAGTACCGAAATATCAGCAGGTGAAACACCCGATATTCTTCCCGCCTGAGCAACGCTCATGGGCTTAACCTTGTTGAGCTTTTCGATTGCTTCAAGGCGAAGTCCCCTTATCTGCGAATAATCAAGGTCTTCAGGAAGAGCCTTTTTCTCAAGCTTTCTCATCTGTTCAATCTGTTCGTTCTGCTTTGCGATATAGCCGTCATACTTTATTTTAAGTTCAACCTGTTCCTTTATTTCATAGGGGAGTTCTTCCCTCTTCTTATCAAACGGCGCAAAATCGGCATAAAACATCTGTGGGCGACGGATAAGGTCTGAAAGACGGACACCCGTTGTAATAGGCGATGTTCCACGTGAAACCAGAAGTTCATTGAGTTCATCAGAGGGACGGATTGTTGTTTTTGTAACTCTGTAAAGCTCTTCTTTAATCATCTCTTCTTTTTTAAGGAACTCTTCGTAACGCTCGTCTGAAATAAGCCCTATATTATGCCCTATCTCTGTAAGTCTTTCGTCGGCATTATCCTGACGGAGCACAAGACGGTATTCGCTTCGTGATGTCATCATTCGGTATGGGTCAGAACAGCCCTTTGTAACAAGGTCGTCAATTAAAGTTCCGATATAAGAAGAGGCTCTGTCGAGAGTTATCATCTCTTCGCCCTTTATCAGTTTTACGGCATTTATACCTGCTATAAGACCCTGCGCAGCGGCTTCTTCATAGCCTGATGTTCCGTTGAACTGGCCTGCACCGAAAAGTCCCTTAACGGCTTTCATTTCGAGGGTATGGCGCATAGCGAGAGGGTCAACGCAGTCGTATTCGATAGCATAAGCGGGACGCATAATCTCAACATTTTCGAGCCCCTTTATTGTGCGCAGGAATTTAAGCTGAACATCTTCGGGGAGCGATGACGACATTCCCTGAAGATAGTATTCATCGGTATCAAGCCCCATAGGTTCAATGAAAAGCTGATGGCGGGGTTTTTCTGAAAAACGGACAATTTTGTCCTCAATAGACGGACAATAGCGAGGGCCAACGCCCTCAATCTTTCCGCTGTAAAGTGGACTTCTATGTAAATTTTCTAAAATTACTTTGTGGGTTTCTTCATTTGTATAAGCTATGTAACAAGAAACTTTGTTCTCAAGACCCTCTCTGTTTGTTTCAAAAGAGAAAGGCTGAATGTTGCTGTCACCCTCCTGTTTTTCGAGGATTTCGAAGTTTATACTTCTTTTATGGACTCTCGCGGGTGTTCCCGTTTTAAATCTTCTCATCGGAAGTCCCAATGCTTTAAGGCTTTCAGTAAGGCGAACGGGAGCGATAACATTATCCGCACCGCTTTCATAAGAAGTTTCGCCGATGTGGATAAGTCCGCGGAGATATGTCCCTGTAGCGAGGACAACTGCACCAACCTTATAAACCGCGCCGAGCTTTGTTACAACCTCGGTTACCCTGCCGTTTTCGGCTCTTACTTCTGTGATTTCGGCCTGCTTTATGTCGAGAAGAGGGGTGTCCTCACAGATTTTTTTCATATAGGAATGGTATTTCATTCTGTCTGCCTGAACGCGAAGACTATGAACGGCGGGGCCTTTGCCTGCGTTGAGCATTCTGCTCTGAATAAAGCAAGCGTCCGCCGCCCTGCCCATTTCTCCGCCTAAAGCGTCGATTTCACGGACAAGGTGACCTTTTGCCGTTCCGCCGATTGAGGGGTTACAGGGCATATTTGCGATTGTATCGAGAGATATAGTGAAGAGTGCGGTTTTGCAGCCAAGACGTGCCGCAGCAAGTGCCGCTTCAACGCCTGCGTGCCCCGCACCGACTATTGCTATATCGTAATTTTCCATTTCATAGTTCATAAAAATTCTCTTTTCTTAAAGATGATTCCACAGAGCCGTGGAGGCGTATTCCGAAAGCGAAAAAGGTTGCTTCCATAAAACGAAAAGACGCGGTTTACCGAAAACGAAAAAGATTGTGCTTTATGCTAGGCAAACGAGCGAAGGAATATGCGGATATTCCGAGCGAGTTTAACGACGCAGAAAGTGCAAGATTTTTGCTTTATATTAATTTTTTTTAAACTTTTCCGACAAGTATTGACATTTTTTCTTTATTATGATAGTATAATCCTGTTGTTAAAGACAACAGGACCGTCTTCTGCAATAGCAGAAGAAAAGCCCATACGGACAGGCGGGTCAGATGCCGAAGCGATGATTTCATCGCATTATTGATTGGGTTAAAAGCCCAAATTTTATAAGATGATAACTTTATAATCAGAAAGTCACTTGTGAAACGGTCAATAAGGTATAATCGGCAGTAGTGTCCGAAAGAAAAATACAGCCTAAGGGGCTGTTATTTCGCGTTATTGACAGCAGGTTGCTTTTATGACAACCTGCTTTTTTATTTTTCTTGGATTGGAAAGATGCAGAATGAATATTGAAAACCAGAAATCAGCCCCCGTTTATGAGGCGCTTGAAAGACTAAGAAGACAAAGAATTGTTCCCTTTGATGTTCCCGGACATAAAAGAGGAAGAGGAAATCCCGAACTCGTCAAGCTTTTAGGCGAACAGTGCGTTGGTATCGACGTCAACTCAATGAAACCGCTTGACAACTTATGTCACCCCGTTTCTGTAATCTATCAGGCAGAACAGCTCGCGGCCGATGCTTTTGGCGCCAAACACGCGTTTTTTATGGTAAGCGGAACAACATCATCTGTTCAGACAATGATTCTTGCTACATGTAAAGCGAAAGATAAAATCATTCTCCCCAGAAACGTTCATAAAAGCGTTCTTAACGCACTCGTTCTCTGCGGTGCCGAACCTGTTTATGTAAACCCTGATGTTGACGAAAGAATAGGCATCGCTCTCGGTATGAATATTGACAGACTGAGAGAAACTATTGAAAAGAATCCCGATGCTGTTGCGGTTTTTGTAAATAACCCTACATATTACGGCATATGCTCTGATATGAAAGCTATTGTTGAACTTGCACACAGCCATGGTATGCAGGTTCTCGTTGACGAAGCACACGGAACTCATCTTTATTTCCACGAAAATCTGCCTATGTCCGCTATGGAAGCAGGCGCCGATATGGCTGCGGTTTCTATGCATAAATCAGGCGGAAGTTTAACACAGAGTTCTATGCTTCTTGTAAATGAAAACATAAACATAAGATATGTTGAACAGATTATAAACCTTACACAGACAACAAGTGCATCTTATCTTCTTTTATCAAGCCTTGATATTTCAAGAAGAAACCTTGCTTTAAGAGGAAGAGAATCCTTTGAAAAAGTAGCGTCTCTCGCTGAATACGCAAGAGATGAAATAAATTCAATCGGCGGATACTATGCTTACGGAAAAGACCTTGTAAACGGCACAAGCGTTTATGACTATGACGTTACAAAGCTTTCTGTCTATACAAGGGATATAGGTCTTACAGGTATTGAAATCTATGACCTTTTACGCGATGAATATGATATCCAGATTGAATTCGGCGATATAGGAAATATCCTCGCATATATCTCAATAGGCGACAGAATTCAGGAAATCGAACGTCTTGTGGGTGCTCTCGAAGATATAAAGCGTCTTTACTCAAAGGAAGTAACACATATCCACAATTCAGAATATATTTCGCCCATAGTTGCGGCAACTCCTCAGAAGGCATTCTATTCCGAAAAGAAACAGCTTCCCATTAAGGAAACAGCAGGGAAAATCTGTGGAGAATTTGTTATGTGTTATCCTCCCGGAATACCTATTCTCGCACCGGGCGAAATGATTACAAACGAACTTATCGATTATATGCTTTTCGCAAAGGAAAAGGGTTGCTCTATTCAGGGGCCCGAAGACTGCGAACTTAAAACTCTCAATGTTTTAAAGGAGGGCTAAATTTTGGATTTCTGGTTTTCTGAAATGCATACAAATAACGTCAAGATGTCAATAAGAGTTGAAAAACAGCTTTTCAGCGGAACAAGTGATTTTCAGAGAATTGACATTTTCGACTCTGTCGAATTCGGAAGATTCTTGACTTCAGATGGTAGTGTCATCTTCTCCGAAAAAGACGAATTCACATATGACGAAATGATAGTACACGTTCCGATGGCGGTTCACCCCTCGGTCAAAAAGGTTCTCGTAATAGGCGGTGGCGACGGTGGCGTTGCCAGAGAACTTTCATACTATGACGAAATTGAAGAAATCGATGTTGTTGAACCTGATGAACTTTTCGTTAATGTATGTCGTGAATTCTTCCCCGATAACGCAAAAGGTCTTGACGACCCCCGCGTCAACATTTTTTATAGGGATGGTCTTCGTTTTCTTCGTGGGAAACAGGATCAGTACGATCTCATCATCAACGACTCAACAGACCCCTTGGGCTATACAGCAGGCCTTTTCACAAAAGAATTCTACGGAAGTTGTTATAAAGCCCTTAAAGAAGACGGCATAATGGTTTATCAGCACGGAAGTCCTTTCTTTGATGTTGACGAAGAAAGTTGCCGAACAATGCATAGGAAAGCTTTCAGAAGTTTCCCGATAAGCAGAGTTTATCAGGCACATATCCCAACATGTCCATCAGGATACTGGCTTTTCGGATTTGCCTCGAAGAAATATCACCCACTTCGTGATTTCGACCCTGTCCGTTGGGAAAAACGCGGTCTTAAAACATGGTATTACTCAGCAAATCTTCACAGAGGTGCGTTTATGCTTCCTAAATATGTTGAAGATTTACTCATAGAAGAAGAAAAGAAAAACTGATTTTAAAGGAGATAGAAAATTATGAAATTACTTGTTATCGGTTGTGGCGGAGTTGCTACAGTTGCTATTCACAAATGTTGTCAGAACCCTCTTTTTACAGATATCTGCATAGCAAGCAGAACAAAGTCAAAGTGTGATGCTTTGGTTGAAATCCTCAAAGATAAGACATCAGCAAAACTTTCAACAGCAACAGTTGACGCTGACAGCTTCGATTCACTCGTTGCACTTATGAAAGAATATCAGCCTCACACAGTTTTAAATGTCGCACTTCCCTATCAGGATCTTACTATTATGGATGCTTGCCTCGAATGCAACGCAAACTATGTTGACACAGCAAACTATGAAGCAGAAGATACAGATGACCCCGAATGGAGAGCAATCTATGAAAAGAGATGCAAGGAAAAGGGATTTACAGCTTATTTCGATTATTCATGGCAGTGGGCTTATATGGATAAGTTCAAGGAAAAAGGCCTCACAGCACTTTTAGGCACAGGTTTCGACCCCGGCGTTACAAGCGTTTTCTCTGCTTATGCTCTTAAGCACTACTTTGATGAAATCCATTATATCGACATTTTAGACTGTAACGGTGGTGACCATGGTTATCCCTTTGCTACAAACTTCAACCCCGAAATCAATCTCCGTGAAGTTTCAGCAAACGGCTCTTACTGGGAAAACGGCAAATGGGTTGAAACAAAGCCTATGGAAATCAAGAGAGAATATAATTTCGAAGGCGTTGGTATGAAGGATATGTATCTTCTTCACCACGAAGAAATCGAATCTCTCGCAAAGAATATCCCGGGGGTTAAAAGAATCCGTTTCTTCATGACATTCGGTCAGAGCTATCTTATGCATATGAACTGCTTACAGAATGTAGGTATGCTCGGCACAACTCCCGTTATGTTCGAAGGAAGAGAAATCGTTCCTATAAAGTTCCTTAAAGCACTTCTCCCTGATCCCGCATCATTAGGCCCAAGAACAGTCGGCAAGACAAATATCGGCTGTATTTTCAAGGGCGTTAAGGACGGCAAGGAAAAGACAATCTATATCTATAATGTCTGTGATCATCAGGAATGCTATAAGGAAACAGGCGCTCAGGCAGTTTCTTATACAACAGGTGTTCCCGCTATGATAGGAACAGCTATGGTTATGAGCGGAACATGGAACAAAGCAGGCGTTTACAACGTTGAAGAATTCGATCCCGATCCTTATATGGATATGCTGGGTAAATATGGTCTTCCCTGGGTTGTTGACGAAAATCCCGTTACGGTTGAATAATTATGGAAAAGAAAATTCTTGATATATTAAAAAGTGCACCTACCCCCGCATATGTCATCGACGAAAAAAAGATAAGAGAAAATCTCTCTGTCCTTAAAAGTGTCGAAGAAAAATCAGGTGCTAAAATATTACTTGCGCAGAAGGCTTTTTCAGCCTTCTCGCTTTATCCTATGATTTCTGAATATGTAAGTGGAACAGCTTGTAGCGGTCTTTATGAAGCAAGACTCGGCTTTGAAAATATGGGAAAAGAAAACCATGTTTTTTCTGCCGCTTACAGAGAAGATGAAATCGACGAAATCATATCTTATTGCGGACACATCATATTAAACTCAAAAAACCAGCTTTATAAATACAGAGATAAGATTCTTTCTGCAGGAAAGAAAATAGGTCTTAGAATAAATCCTGAATGTTCAACACAGGAAGGTCACGAAATCTATGACCCTTGTTCTCCTAAATCAAGACTCGGAATAACGCTTAAAAACTTCGCTGAAATCGACCTTACAGGCGTTTCGGGAATACATTTTCATACTCTTTGCGAACAGAATTCCGATGACCTTGAAACAACTCTTAATGCTATCGAAGAAAAGTTCGGAAAATATCTTTATGATATGGAGTGGATAAATTTCGGTGGCGGTCATCATATAACAAGAGATGATTATGACATAGAAAAACTCCTTTCATGCATCAAGAGAATAAAGGAGAAATACAATCTCGAAGTATTCATAGAGCCCGGTGAAGCTTTTGCTTTAAACGCAGGTTATCTTGTTACAACTGTTCTTGATATAACAGAAAACGATATGCCTATTGCAATTCTTGACACATCAGCGGCTTGTCATATGCCCGATGTTCTTGAAATGCCCTATCGCCCACCCCTTTATATGTCAGGTGAAAACGGCGAGAAAAAATATTCATATCGTTTAGGTTCACAGACCTGCCTTGCGGGAGATGTTATCGGCGAATACAGTTTTGATGAGCCACTTAACATCGGTGACAAACTCATTTTTATGGATATGGCAATCTATTCTATGGTAAAGAACAATACTTTTAACGGAATGCCACTTCCTGATATTGCAATACTTCGTGAAAACGGAGAATACGAAATCATAAAGCGTTTTTCATACAATGACTTCAAGGAGCGTTTATCTTGATTAAAATAAGTTCACTCCCCAAAAACGACGGCTTTTATATGCCTGCCGAATATTCACAGCACGACGGCACAATCCTTATTTTTCCCGAAAGAAAAGGCTCATGGCCACATAATGCCGTTCCTGCCGTTAAAACATTTACAGAAATTATAAATGCGATTTCAGAAGACGAAAAGGTTTTTCTTATAGTAAGCGAAAACACCGAAGAAAAAGCAAAAGAAATCTTTTCTGAAAATGAAAATGTCATAATAACAAAAATCCCACAGGATGACGCCTGGGCAAGAGATACCGCACCCACATTTGTTACCGACGGCGAAAATGTTCGTGGAATAAACTGGCGTTTCAACGCCTGGGGCGGAGATTTTGACGGTCTTTATAAAGACTATGAAAATGACGATAAACTTGCCGTTTCTTTTATGGATTCTATAAACTGCGATTATTATGACGCGTCGCCTTTTGTTCTTGAAGGCGGTTCAATTCATTCTGACGGCGAAGGAACTATTATGACAACAGAAAGCTGTCTTTTAAGCAAGGGAAGAAATCCTGACCTTTCGAAAGAAGAAATCAGCGAAACATTATGTAAATATCTTGGCGGTGAAAAGGTTTTATGGCTTCCCCGAGGAATTTACAATGATGAAACAAACGAACATGTTGATAATGTCTGCGCTTTTACAGGGCCCGCTGAAGTAGTTCTCGCATGGACAGACGACGAAACAGACCCGCAGTATCCACTCTCGAAAGCCTGTTTTGATTATCTTTCATCAGAAACCGACGCTAAGGGAAGAAAGATAATTATCCATAAACTGCCTATCCCGAAAACACCTGTATGCGTTCTTCCCGAAGATATGGAAGGCTATGTTTTTGAAGAAGGCGAAGATGTAAGAGAAATCGGCGAACGTCTCGCGGCATCTTATGTTAACTTCTATTTTTCAAATAATTCAGTAATTCTCCCGCAGTTTTCAGGTGAGAATGAAGAAAGCGACGAGCTCGCTGTTTCTATAATGGAAAAAGTATGCAAGGGAAGAAAAATTGTTCCCATTAAGGCAAGAAATATCATTGTCGGCGGTGGAAATATCCACTGTATTACTCAACAGATACCGGAAGGAGCGTTGAAATAAATGCGTAAAGTTACCGTTGCGGCAATTCAGATGAACAACACAAGAATTGTCAGCGAAAACATAGCAAAAGCCGAAAAATTAGTCAGAGAAGCAGCCGAAAAGGGTGCTGATATAATTCTTCTTCCCGAACTTTTCGAAAGACAGTATTTCTGTCAGGAAAGAAGATACGACTACTATGATTTTGCAAAGAAAACAGAAGAAAACGATGCTGTAATGCATTTCAGAAAAATCTGTAAGGAACTTTCTGTTGTAATGCCGATAAGTTTTTATGAAAAAGACGGCAACACACTTTTCAACTCTGTTGCAATAATTGATGCCGATGGTGAAATCCTTGGCGTTTACAGAAAAACACATATCCCCGATGACCACTATTATCAGGAAAAATTCTATTTCACACCCGGTAATACAGGTTTTAAAGTATGGGATACAAGATACGGAAAAATCGGCGTAGGAATATGCTGGGACCAGTGGTTCCCCGAAACCGCAAGAGCAATGGCACTTATGGGTGCTGAACTCATCTTCTACCCTACTGCAATAGGCTCTGAACCTATCCTTGAAAGCGACAGTATGCCTCACTGGAGAAGGGCTATGCAGGGACATTCGGCAGCAAACATCGTTCCCGTTATCGCGGCTAACAGATACGGAAAAGAAGATGTTTTGCAGACAGAAGAAAACGGCGGACAAGAGTCATCTCTCATCTTTTATGGTTCATCATTCATAACAGATGAAACAGGCGGAATACTCTCTTCTGCTGAAAGAGAAGGCGACGCTGTTTTGACAGAAACCTTTGACCTTGATGATATAAGGGAAAAACAGCTTTCATGGGGAATTTATCGTGACAGACGCCCCGAAACATATAAGATAATAACCGAAAGATAAACATAAAACACCGTAGCAGAATAACGCTACGGTGTTTTTTATCGTCAGTCCTTCATAAAAAAATCAAAGGTTTTATCTTGATTTTATGCATAAATATCGTTGAACTATAAGGAATTAAATGCTATAATTATTTTGTATGGGCAAAATCTGAAAAAATAAAAAGAAAGAAGATTTTTTTATGAAAAAGATAATTATCATAGCATTGTCTTTTGTTCTTGCACTTATAATAGGAATTTTCGTTATCAACGTAAGCGAAAAAGAAACTGATGTTACCGAAGAAACAACTAGAGTAGGGCTTATTCTTAATGGTCCCCGAAACGACGGAAGCTGGAGTCAGTCTCACTATGAAGCACTCTGCGCTACGGCTAAGGAAATAAATTTACAGATAATCTGCAAAGAAAATGTTTCTGCAGAAGCCGCACCCGATGTAATAAGAGAACTTATTATGAGCGATTGCAAAGTAATCGTTGCAAACTCGGCTATTTTCGGAGATGCTGTAACCATTGCCGCAAAAGCATATCCCGAAACATATTTCTTCCATGCATCAGGAACTAATTTTGATAAGAATTTATGCACATATTTCGGAAGAATGTATCAGATACGTTACCTTACAGGTATCGTTGCGGGGCTTACAACAAAAACAAACGAAATCGGATATGTTGCCGCTATGCCTGTTTCAGAAGTAAACAGAGGTCTTAACGCATTTACTTTAGGCGTAAGAAAGGTAAATCCCGAGGCTACTGTTTATGTCCGCTGGACAGATTCATGGAGTGATGATGAAGCAACTGCAAAAGCTACAGAGCAACTCATAAAAGACCATAACATAGATGTTCTCGCTATGCATACAGACTCTTTAGAGCCTCTTCGCATTGCCGATGAAAACAAAATCTACAGTATCGGTTATAATCTTGAAAACAAAGAAAATTTCCCCGATAGTTATCTTACTGCTGCTGTATGGGACTGGGAACAGTTCTATACCCCCCAGATTCTCAGATGCCTTCAGGGAAAATTTGAGGGAAAGAATCACTGGGCAGGTCTTGAAACGGGAATGATAAATATTGCTGATATCTCACCTATGATAAATCCCGAAGCCGAAAAACAGGCTATGGCAGAATATGAAAAAATGAAGAACGGAACCTTTGATGTTTTCTATGGCCCCGTTTATGATAATGAAGGAAACTTGCGCATAGCAGAAGGCGAAAGTATGACAGACAACGCTATGCTTAATGAATTTGACTGGTATGTCGAGGGGGTCTCTGTTGATGAATAATAAATCAGGCAAAAAAATTCTTATAATATCTGCGGTTGCGGTTTTTCTTCTGGTAATTGCCGTAATTATAGTTTCGGGAAAAGATATCTTCCCTGACAAAAAACACACAGTAGGCCTTATTCTTACTAGTACAAAAGATGACAACGGTTGGAACAGTATGCATTATGAAGGCGTTTTTTCAGCTTGCGAACAGCTTGGTGCAAAGCTTATCGTAAAAGAAAATATCGCCGAAGGAACAGGCGATTGTGAAAAGGCTATTGAAGAACTTATCGACAATGGTGCTGAAATGATTATCCTTTCTAGCTATTCTTATCCTTTAGAAGCAAAGGAAATCATCGATCGTAATCCCTCTGTTTCGTTCTATGGAATTTCATCTGAATATACTTCAAACAATATGACATCATATTTCGGAAGAATGTATCAGGCGAGATACCTTTCAGGGATTGTTGCTGGAATGACAACAGAAACAAATGAAATCGGATATGTTGCCGCTATGCCCAATAACGAAGTAAACAGAGGAATAAACGCTTTTACTCTTGGTGTTAAAAGTGTTAACCCCGATGCGAAAGTTTATGTTAAATGGACAGATTCATGGGATGATGCAGAAAAGGAAAAAGAAGCAGTAAATAAAATCCTTTCAGAAACAGATGCGGATATTTTAACATATCATCAGAATCAGCATAATGTTGCCGAAACTGCTGATTCTATGGGTATATGTTCGATAGGCTACAATAAAGCTATCGAAGGATTATCAGAAAAATATCTTACCGCTGCTGTATGGAACTGGGAATCGCTTTATTATCAGATTATAAGAGAATTTATGCTCGGAAAAGCAAACTCTGTTGATCATCACTGGTATGGCATAATCGACAGTGAAGTTATCGGTTTATCAGAATATTCTCCTCTTGTTTCTGAAGAAACCAAAAAGACAGTTGAAGCCGCAAAGGCAAAATTTGCTTATGGAAACTATATCTTCTCAGGCAAAATCTATGATAACCAAGGAAATTTAAGATGCGATGAAGATGAAATGATAAGCGACGATGTTCTTCTCGCGAGAATGGACTGGTATGTTGACGGGGTGGTGATTCTCGAATGAAGAAAGCCATAACCAGACAAGTCGTTGTCAAAACAGCAGCTCTCATTTTAGGCGGGCTTGCGGTTTTAGGAATCATCTGTATAATCATGTGGTTCAAACTGCGTGAAATAACAACAAGTCAGGTTGAAAACCACGTTTCAGGATATGGAGCTATGGCAGCACAGATAATAGATAACCACCTCAATGACGAAATAGCATCTCTTGAAATGATGACTTCTGTAATCGACAAAAAAACAGGAATACCCGATTATGATTTCGAAAATGAATATGGTATTTCTTATGGCGTTATGAGGATTACAGGCGAAGCAACATACGGACAACAACTTGACTTTTCCGAATCCGGTGCATTCTTTGAAGCACTCCACGGAAACCCTTCGGTAAGTTCCGATTCAGAAAAAACTCTTTTCGCTGTTCCTGTTTATAACAACGGAAATGTAAAATTTGTTTTCTATAAGCTTTGTGATAATGATGTTCTTGCAGAACATGTAGACCTTACCTGCTATGGCGGGATAGGCGAATGTATGCTTATAGACATAGACGGAAACATAGTATTCCGTTCACAGAATGCAAAAAATAAAAAAGAACTTTCTTTCTATACTTCTGAAGAAAAAACAGAAACCATGGAAGCCATAAGAGAGACAATGAATGTAAATATTTCTGCGGCAAAATTCAACCCTTATGATGAAACGGTGATTTTTGCTTCAGAAACAAACTATCCTAATCTTTATCTCATAGGATATGTTCCTTATGCCGCACCTGCGGGAGATATAAAGCTTATTGTCCCCCTTGTTTTATGGACATTCGGTCTGTTATGGGTTCTTATCGTTATAGTTTTCGTTTATCTTATGAATGCCGAACAAAAGGTTCAGCAGAGCGAAGAACTCAGACAAGCGAAGATTTCGGCCGAAAAAGCAAACAGAGCAAAGAGCGATTTTCTTGCTAATATGTCCCATGAAATAAGAACTCCCATAAACGCTGTTATCGGTATGAACGAAATGATTTTAAGAGAATCAAAAGAAGGCAATATAAGAGAATACGCAACAAATATTGATTCTGCGAGCCATAATCTTTTGGGAATTATAAATGACATCTTAGACTTTTCCAAGATTGAATCAGGTAAGGTTGATATCGACCTTCAGAATTATAAACTCAGTTCGCTTTTAAGAGATATGACAAATATGATAAGTCTTAAAGCAGAACAGAAAAATCTTGTTTTCAATGTAAAAGTAAATGAAAACACTCCCGATTTGCTTTATGGTGACGACCTTAAAATCAAACAGATTATTTTAAATCTTCTTACAAACGCTGTTAAATACACTCATAACGGCAGCGTAACCCTTGATGTAGGATACAGTAAATCAGAAAACAATGACGAAATAATGCTTGATATTTCGGTTTCTGATACAGGTATCGGCATAAAGGAAGAAGAGATGCCATCGCTTTTCGAAAACTTCAGTCGTTTTGATATATCGGCAAACAGAAATATCGAAGGAACAGGCTTAGGCCTTGCGATAACATATAATCTTGTAAGAATTATGGGCGGTGAAATCGCGGCAGAAAGTGAATACGGAAAAGGCTCTGTATTTAAAATTTCCGTTCCTCAGAAAGTAACAGGAGAAGATGTAATAGGAACAGACTGGGATAAAATCCCCGAAGCAGAAACTCCTGTTTTAAAATCGGAATTCATAGTTCCCGATGCATCAATTCTTATTGTCGATGACAACAAGATGAACCTTATGGTTGCTAAAAATCTTCTCAAACATACAAAGGCGAAAATAACAACTTGTATGAGTGGCGAAGAAACAATAGAACTTGTTAAGGAAAACAAATTCGATATCATTCTTCTTGACCATATGATGCCTCATATGGACGGTATCGAAACTCTCAAACATCTTAAATCAATGGATGATAACAAGAGTAATAATGCCGCTGTTATAGCACTTACGGCAAACGCTGTTTCAGGCGTTAAGGATATGTATATTGCAGAAGGTTTTGATGACTATATAAGCAAACCCGTAACGGGAAATATGCTTGAAGAAAAGCTCCTGAAATTCCTTTCCGAAGAAAAAATTGTCTATACAGAAAATAAGACAGAAGAAGAAACACCCGAAATCAGAAACGATGAGCCCTCTGGTGAAAACAACGTTTCTCCTGTTTTTGATTCAGATATCGGCAAAACGTATCTCAGCAACGATGATGAACTTTATGCAGAAATTCTTGATATGTTCTGTGAGATGTATGACGAAAAATCAGAAGAACTCGAAAAGTTTGTTTCAGAAGAAAACTGGCAACAGTATACTGTTGCTATCCACGCTCTTAAATCAAATGCCCTTAATATAGGCGGAAAAAGACTTTCAGAACTCTGCCTTAAACTTGAAAAAGCAGGAAAGAAAATAAAGGCGGGCGAAGAAACAGAGGAAAATATTTCTTTCATAAAGAAAAATCATCCGATTTCAATCAGCCTTTTCAAAGAAACAGTAAAACTTGCTAATGAATATTTAGGCAAATAAAAAATCGTACTCGGATTTTTCCGAGTACGATTTTTGCTTTAAAGATTAGAACCGTTCCAGCCCCATGTATCCATCATCGTATAACTAACATATACGCAATCGGGTGAGAGCGAAAGATTTTCTGTCAGTATCCCTGTTATTCTTGCGGTAAGGTCTGAAAGAGCATTCTGCGATGCGCTTCCGTAAACACTCACTTCAACCATAGCCGCGGGAACATTCTCTCCTCTGAAAAAGAGTTTTTTATCTCCCTCAACGCATACCATAAGCCACATTTCTGACTTTCCGGGAATTGCTGTTATCGCTTTTCCGAGTTCGGTTTTTATGATGTTTACTTTTTCATCAGAAACTTCTCTGTTTGTTTTTACATTTATAAAAGGCATATCAGTTCCTCCTTATGTTTTTTAAAATTATACCACATATATCAACTCAAAACAAGTAAAAAAATCCACTCGTTTATTCGAGTGGATTTTTATTTAGTCTTCAATCTGTTTTCCTAAAAACTGTGCTGCCGCCTGAACAAGACTCAGATGAATATCCGTTGCTGTTGAGTCGGGGCTGGGTGCTAAAAAGGCAACCGCGCCCGTAACATCACCAGATGTTAAAATCGGTGCACAAGCTATTGCTGAACGGTCTATCCCCTCAACAGGAAAAACTCTCTGTTCTCCACTTTTATAGATATAGGTTTTTCGCTTTTCGAGGATTTCTTCAAGCCCTGCCGATACCCTGCGTTCGTTGAATTCTCTTTTCTGAACGCCTGAAACCGCGATAACATGGTCTCTGTCAAACACAACAACGGGGCAGGAAGCAAGCTTTGTTATAACATCCGCAACCGCCACAGCGTTTCCTGACATTTCACCTATCGCTGAATATTTCTTGAAAATAACTTCCCCGTCAGCACTGGTGTAAATTTCAAGCGGGTCACCACCACTGATAACATTGACAGTATAAGCCTTTGCAGGACGGTTTTTCGGCCTGCATATATAGCGTGTTTCAAATGAGTTACCTATACTGTCAAACTGAAAATTTACGGTTTCCTCTCTTTCGGGCAAAGTCCCCGTTTTTAAAAGTGTGTCAATATCGGATTTCAGTTTTATCTCGATATTCTTGTTTTCATAGACATCTATTCTTTCTATTATAAGAGAGATATCCGACTTTTCAAGTCTGTCTTTTTTAAGAATATCATCGAAAACATCAAAGACAGTTTTAGACATTCTTGCGATTTCAACTATCGAACTTCTTTTTCTGATATTTTCCTTTATCTGATTTTTGCATCCGTTTATTCTGTTTATGGCGTCTTCTTCGAGTTCTCTGTATGTTTCCTCGATAAGTTCTTCGTTATCGGGATTTTTCATAAGTTCACGGATTTTCTGCTTTTCGATTGCTTTCAGTTCTTCTTTCGCACTGTTAAGTTGCTTTTCAAGGATTTTTATTATGTTGTCGCTTTCTTTAACAGTCTGTTCCTCGCCCGAAACTGTATTCTGAAGTTTATCAATCATATCCTCACAGTTGTTTTTGACAAGCCTGATATAATCCTTTACAACAGCGTCAAGAAAATCAAGGGTTGTGTTGTGTGCCGTGCAGGCACTGAGCCCCCTCTTGTGATAAGAACCACAGATATATGACGGAGTGAGTTTTATTGAACTTCTGCTGAACATCGGTTCTCCACAGTCCCCACAGAATAACTTACCCGTGTATGGAGTGGGATATTTTTTAACCCCTCTGTAAGAGGTTGTTGTTCTTTCCTTGAGTTGTTCCTGTGTGTCAAGAAAAAGTCTGTCATCGATTATCGCTTCGTGGTGCTTTTCGATAACTATATGGTCGCTTTCATCAACCTTTGTGTCTTTTCCCTTGATAGTTCTTCGGGTGTATTTGTGTCCCCTGAATGTTCCTATATAATAATCGTTGCGAAGTATTCCCTGAACGGTTATGATGCTCCATTCATTCTTTACCTTGCGCTTGTATTCCTTTTCGGATTCTTCGGCGCGTTCTCTTTCCTTCGCCCTTGGGGTAGGTATATTCTTTTCGGTAAGATAATTTGCTATCTTCTTATATCCCCAGCCCTCAACGGAATAGAGCCTGAAAATTTCTTTTACAACCTCTGCCTCATCGGGAACGATTTCGATTATGTTCTTCTTCTGATTTTTTATGATATATCCATAAGGAACAGCACAGAGCCATTCCCCCGCTTTCTGTTTCATATCAATAACACTGCGGACTTTCTTGCTTGTTTCGGTAACGGGCATTTCATTGAAAAGAAAACGGATTGCAATGTTTGTCCACTCATCATTTGTGGGATAATCAATGCCATCCATAATGCTTATAATGCGTATTCCCTTATCTCTCATCTTTTCAAGTTCGTTAAGACCCAAACTTGTTCTTCTCGAAAAACGGGAGAAATCCTTTACAACAAGAATTCTTGATTTCCCTTCAAGGAGATTTTTTCTGAGAGTCATATAGTTCTCACGCTCTTCAAAGGTATAACCCGATTTATCTCTGTCAACATATTCTTTAACGGTGCATCTCGGAAAATGCTGTTTTACATAAGAATTGATAATCTTGAGCTGATTTTCGATAGAGGTGTTTGAATCGCTTTCTCTCTCGGTGTCAACCGAAATTCTCGCATAGACGGATATTTCTTCCGTAAGTTGTGAATCAGCTAACTTTACCATATTGAATTTATCCTCTTTCTTTGTTTTTACAACATTGTATCATAAAATAAGGAGTTTGTCAAGGGAAAGGGAGCACTACCGATAAAGAAGTTTTATGACAACAACAACTAAAACCCCCGTAGAATTTAATCTACGGGGGGTTTTACTATAAACTATTCTTCTTTTTCTTTTTGCTTTACTGTTATAGAAAAATCTTTTAATGTCTTGCCTTCTGAGGCAATTGCATCGATATAATTGCTCACGCTTGCCATTCCGAAGTTATCACAACTCTGAGAAATTATCTCTCCGTTTATATATAATCCTGGAACGAAATTCGCATAAGGAGATACTGCCGTGTCTATAAAAATTGCTGTTCCGCCTTCTGAAGCATGACAATCGAGAGTTCCGCCGTTTATTGTTATATCCGGTGCAAAGACGCATACTTTTGCATCTGTGATTTTAACTGTTCCCTCATCGTTTATTGTAAGCGTTCCGAAAGCCGAGTCATCAAGAGAAAGTGCAATATTTTCAGGATTTCCCTTTATTTCAAGAACGCCTTTTCCCGAAACAATTACTTTTGCATGGTTAGGATAACAGAAAACAGAAGTGCAGCCTTTGTTTTCAACATACAGTTTTGCATTGTCGTCTATTCTTATTGTTTCAACACAATCAATCGCCATGCCACCAGAATAAGAATTTGTATAATCTTCGTCCATAATCACTTCCATATAACTGTCTCCCGAAAGCGTAAGGTTTTCGGTGTATTCTACTCTCCTTATTTTGATTTGTCCGTTTCCTGAAAGCGAGATATTGTCATATTGAATATAATCGCCTATGAATTCACCGTTTCCGCTGACATTAAGGCTGGTACTTAAATAATCAACTGAATAAAAATAATGACCTTCTCCTGAGAAAGTTTCGGTTATCTTTGCATTTTCTATGATTTTAATATTTTCAGCACCTAACCTATAGGTTTCAAGCGAACCATCGCCCTCAAAAACGACATACATTTCTTTAGAACCTTTTTTAAAAACAAGTTTTGAAATTTCTGCATTTATTCTGTTTTCACCTATAAGTTTTATGGTAAGTTCACCCATTCCCGAATATGCTATCGCATAGTTGGCGTTATCGACTTCGATATTCACATTATCAAGAGTAAGAACTCCCTTTTCATAAGTTACACCCTCAACTTTTTCGCCCCTTAAAATATCTTTTCCGTCGATTTCGAGTTGAACATCATCGGGATAATTTGAACTGAAATAAGGGAAAGAACTGATTTCTTTATTATCGCCCCATAGCATAGGCTTTGTTTCATCAGGATTTTTATTCGGCTCATCGGAAAATCTTGATACAATAAGTTCGTAATTCTGATACTTATCAACATTGTAATTTTCAAGCAGAGAAGAAATATTGAGAGTTCCTTTAACATCAAGTTCTGATATTTCTTTTACATCGTCATTATGATAAACCTCAAATTCTATTTTATTATCTTTTGCTATAAGGCAAGACTGATAACACCCTGATTCATAAATACCCCAACCGGCATATGCGTTTTCATATCTTATAACATCAGAATAATATCTCTTTGTATCGGTTTCTTTATCATAACAGATATAATAATCACATTCCTTCATATCAAAACAAGCGTCACAACCATGAATCCAATACACAGTACTAACCCATGCCCATTCATCTTTTTCAAAATCAAAGTAATACAAATCGCCTGCTATTATGAGCTCGGGGAAATTATCATCAGAAAGGTCGACAAAAATTCTTCCTACTCCGTCTGGATAATACCAATACTCATTCGTTATCTTTTTTTCTGACAATCTCACTGCCCGCTGAAGAGTTGTTTCATCTCTGAAAGTTATATTCCGTTCGAATTTTATACTGCTGAATCCTTCTGTCGGAAAAGAAGCCGAAACTTTTGTTTCGTCATATACAAAAGAAAGGCATTTCTCAACCGAATCGGGAATGTAAATTTCTTTCAGCGTTTTTGTTTTGAATGCATTTGTCTTGATTTCTTTAAGACCTTCGTTTAAAGTTACGGTTTCGAGAGAACTTTCATAAAAAGTGCCACCTTCGATTACTTCAACCGAAGACGGAATTGTTATATGAGTAATCGCTGAATGTGAAAAAGCAAATTCGTCTATCTTTTTTATGCTGTCAGACAGGGTTATTTCCGATAACACAGATTCAGAAAACGAACGCTGACCTATTATTTCAACCCCATCAGGAACAGAAAACGAGCCTTTTCTGCCCAAAGGAAAAATAACAAGGGTTTTACCGTCAGAAGAATACAAAACTCCGTCAACGGATTTATATGTATCGCTGTTATGAATATCCACTTCTTCTAAATTTCTGAAACCTCTGAGAAAATCGGTAACATCTGAAACACCTGACGGAAGAGTGATTTTTTTGATTTCGTCTGTTCCCTTAAGAACAGGAAGCTCTGTCATTGTTTCAGGAAGAGTAAGGTCTTCTATACCCGAATCTTCAAGAGCCCATCTTGCGATTGAAACAACGGGCATACCGTCTATTTCTTCAGGAATAACAACATAACTGCTGTTTCCCGTGTATTTTGTTATTATAACCTCGCCCGACCTTACCGAGTATTCAAATTCGGATACCGCTTCTTCTGTTTCGGATATGGTCGTTGTTTCGGTTGTGGTTTCTGTATCTGATGATACACTATCGGATTTTTTATCACACCCCACAAAACAGATTATTGCCGATAATAAAAATAACGCAATAAGTTTCTTCATTCCCTTTATCCCCCTTCTTTTAAAATTGTATCATAGCAATAAAAGGAAAGCAATTACAGAGCGGTTACAAATTATTACAATTTGGATACAAGAATAAAAAAGATATAATACATTAAAACACATGTGTTTTAATGATATTTGCATAACAGTAGCATCGATTTTTCAATTAGCACAAAATAAAATTATATTGACAATAGCAAAGCCGTACCCGATATATTCCGGATACGGCTTTATATATTGAAATGTTCTACAAATCGAGATTTCCAAATCAGAGAAAGCAACGGTTATCTCCAAAACATTCTTCCCTTTCAGAAATCAGTTCTTTTAAGTGATTAAGTTTATGTATAAGAGTCTTTTTCTTTTCTTCAACATCTGAGTTATCATAAGAAACAAACGACGCCCATTCATCTATATTCTGACTTATATCATCATAGAGGTACTGACAAAATTGAAGCATATTTGTATGTGATATTTCATTTGTTACATCTTCCTTATCTAACGGATAGCGTTCTTCATCTTCACACACAATGTGACAATTCCAATAACTTACTGTACATAAAAAGCGATTTGGTTCTAAAAATCCTTTTACACAAAACGGCATCATTGTTTTGAGCCCGTGTATCGCCTGATCAATCCACTCAAACGCAATATCATCAAGATAGCTTAGTTCATATCTTAATGTGCCGTCAAGTTTGAACTCACTCCAACCGTGAATAGGTTTTGTCAGCATTGCATTTACTCTCCTTTACCAATTCTTATTTTTCAGTCTGCCCTGTTTCCTACATTATACCATATCAACCCAAGAAGTTCAATCATAGTAGCAACAAAAAGCCGTATCCGATATATTCCGGATACGGGCTTTCGATTTTATTTGTCAGACTTTTGTGCCAGAACACGCGCAATCGGGATCCAACCGATATACTTCGGATGTCCTCCTACAATAGAAGTCATATTTTCAATATTCATAAAATCATCAATTCTGACAATATCCCACGCGTGAATTACTCTGCCTTCACCAAGGCTGATTCCGCAATGTCCCCAATTAACTAATCCATCTTCGCACGGGCACATACAATCATAAAATACAAACGCACCTCGTTCAGGAACGCCTGTTTGAATTGCATCGTAATACATCTCGTAGGATTCCTTTGCAGAAGCACCGCCGAATATCTCAATATTATTACTCATCTCTAATGCATCTTCAATAAAGGATAAACACCAGCCTGCATATTCAGAATCGCCTGTTTTTTCTTCAGCCCATTTTATCATATTTTCAATTATTGCCGAATTTTCCATCTTTCTCCCGCCTTATCAAATAACATCAAATTATCAGTCTGTCCTGTTTCCTACAGTATACCATAACTCTATGCCTCTATCAATAATTACCCCAACTAATTATGATAACATAAAAAATCGAAAGTTCGGGGTGATTTTAAAAATATTTTTTGTAGAGGTCAGACCAATACTTTATAAAGCGCGTATCTACGTGATTTCAGATGAAAATTTTATCCACTTTTTAACCTCCTAAAAATCAAAAAATCCGTTTTCCATCTATAAGGAGTCTACTACACCTCAATTACTATAGTATTTTTAGACTACACTAAACGCTGTTTTTAATACACATAGGGGGGTACATCGGCTTCATTTTATATCTGTGAGCGTAGTTTTCTTGTAAATCAGAGGGGTTTTTTTAAGAATCAAGATTCTGATTTCAAAAAAATCGGGATTTTTAAAAAGCGGATTTTTATATAAAAAGCATATAAGAAAAGACACCACCCCGTGCCACAGAGCGAAGCTCTGTTAAGGGGCGCAGAACGTGGAGATTTATCTCCCGTTCTGTGTCACGGGTGAACTCGCCGTAAGGCGTGGGCACAAGGCACGGGGTGGAAGTAAGAAAACGAAAAGGAGTTTGATAATTTGATTTTTTTCAAAAAATATTGTATAATGATATAAACAGGAGGTATAATTATGATGAATGATCAACTTCAAAAAATAATTACACTTGACGATATCGCTTATAAGTCCGGCGGATATGTCGAGTACCTTCCGATTAAAAATTCAGAAAACGATAATTTTACGAAGGTAAGACAGTATTGTTTGAAAAACAATATAAAAATGAGTTCTTTAACAGAAGAACAGAAAGAAAAAATCATAAATAATTCATAAAATAAAAACTCTCCTATGGTAATTGAAGAAACTACTGTAGGAGGATTTTTTATGTCCAGAAGTTACAGACACATACATCCGTAGGAAAGAGAAATAGGAAAAGGGCATACTGAAAACTATGCGAAAAAGGCTGTTCTGTTTCTCTGGGACATGAACGACCCGAATTTATCTTGCGGGGAAACAAGACAGACGGAAGTGTATAAAGCGCGCACTTCCGTCTTTTATGTATGGTTTTATACACCCGAAAGAAAAAGATTTTTT
>CALGTU010000116.1 GCA_937901465.1 uncultured Clostridia bacterium
AAATGCACGATTCCATCACGGGACTGTACAATGAAAACGGTCTGCGCAACGCGCTGAAATATCCGCTGCGGCAAGCTGATGAAGAGGACAACGTGCTGCTTTTGCTCATGCGCACGGAATTGTTCTTCGACAGTTCCAGTCTGGAGCAGCAGGAGCTTTCGGTTCGCATGAGCATGGAACAAACCGAGCAACTGCGCAAGATTGCCGCAATCAAGGATATGTTCTGCGCACGAGTTTCCGACAAGCTCTACGCGATTGCAGCCGTGGGAAATTACACGCAGGCAGATGCAGAACTGCTTGCGGATAAGCTGCACACGCTCATCAGCCACGCGCCGCTGTACAGCGCACATTGCAGTGCGGATTCTCTGATCGTCTGCACCATCTGCCGTTCCGCACTCGATTTCGACCTCAAAACAGTACCGAATGTATTGTACGACCAGATTAACGAGCAGACCGCGGAGCGTGTTGCAAGGCGGCAGCACAAGGATTCACAAGAATACACGGCACTGCGCGATATGATGTACTACCATCCGGACGAGAACTGGGACGTTACCCAGAGCTGCCGTGATTTCCACCTGAGCACGGGACATTTCCGTGCAGTGTACAAGGAATTGTTCGGCATCAGCTTCCATCAGGATATGATACGCTGCCGCATTGAACTTGCCAAATACCTGCTGCTGACAACTTCGCTGAGCCTGCCGGTGATTGCGGAGAAATGCGGGTATGAGGATGATAAATATTTTCTGCGGCAGTTCCGGCAGATTACGGGGATGACGCCGAATGCATATAAGAAGTAAGGAAAGTATCGGAAGGACGGCGTTTTCGCCGTCCTTTTCCATTCTGACACGGACAGGAGCATGAAGTCCCACAACACCGTCCTGCGAAAGCACCGGCTCAAACTTTTCCTTTAGCACCGATACGGGCGCAAAAGTATTGGTGTTTGCCTGAAAATAAGCTATGTATTTACCCTCCCACTTATTTGTCATCATAGCCTTTACTTCTTCAAACTGACGATGAATATCAAGCGATGGATTCCCTGCAAAATCACCGCTTCCCGATGATGAGCAGTAGGTGCATCCGCCGACGCCTTTTGTTCCGTCGATATTAGGACAGGTAAATCCGCCGTTGAGAGAGATTTTCATAACCTTTCCGCCGAATTTTGTTCTTAAAAAATAGTTATATGTATGGTATCTTTTATTATCGAGTGTAAATCTGAAATTCATGGGGTAATTCCCCTCCCTTAAAAATAAACAAAGTTGTATATGATATTTTAGATAATTGTTACAGTAACTGAATATTAACCTCTTTTTTTTCAATAATATTTTAGCATAATTGCATAATTTAAACAAGCCGATTTTTGATAAAGTGAAGAAATTATTTTGTTTTGGTAAAAGTAGACTTTTTAGGTCTTGATTTTTTGGTTTTTTGTTGTTATAATATAAAGGAACAACTACACCCCCTTTCCAAAGAAACGGGGCGTATGTCGCGATATGACGTTGCGACAAAGGGGATTTTTTCCTCTTATCCTAATTATCTCATCAGGAGGTAGAATATATGAAAACCATCTTAGTTACAGGTGCTAGCGGATTTATCGGAAGAGAAGTAACAAGTTCTCTTCTTCAGAAAGGTAATAACGTAATCGGTACAGACACAAAGGCAAGCCCACTTATCGGCCAGCCTAACTTCAATTTCCTTCAGGCAGACATTACAGACAAATCAAAGATTTCTCCTATTCTTGAAAGTGGAAAGCTTGACGCTGTAATTCATCTCGCTTGTTCAACAGATAACGACCTCGATTCAGTTATCACAGACGTTGAAATGAAGCAGAGTGCTCAGGTTGACAAATATTTTTACAAAACTGCTGTTGACGCAGGTATAAAAGATATTCTTATGCTCAGCACAATTCAGGTTTATGCTCCTCAGAAGTCAAGAGAACCTGTTCGTGAAACAAACGATGAAAAGCCTTTCTCAAACTATGCAAAGATGAAGGCTGATAGTGAAAAAGAACTTGGTAAATCTCTCAAGAAGGGTAACTCAAAGGGCGTTGTTATGAGAATCGCTCCCGTTTACTCAAAGGATTACAACCAGAACCTTCACGACAGAATCTATGACTATAAGGACGGCGTAGGTTTCCTTTACGGTGAAGGTAACTATGGATTCTCATTCTGTTGTATATACAACCTCGTTGACTTCATCAACGGTGTTTTAAATCAGGACGGTTCTTATCAGTATCAGGGTATCTACAACGTTTGTGATACAAACATCACTCTCGCTAAGGATATCGTTGAATTCGAAAGAGACTTCCACAAGCTCGGTGCGGTAATTTCAAGAAACTACTCATCAGACGCTATCAAGGCTGCTCTCGCTAACTCAGGTAAGAGACCCAAGACTGACTATCGTTATGTTGACCTTTCAACTCTTACAAACAACATCAACTTCAGTAACACAAAGGCACAGAGAATTTCAACATTCCGTTGGAACCTCGACAACACAAAGTAATAAAATCAAGGCACTCTTTAAAGAGTGCCTTTTTTATATCAAAATTTTAAGGGCACCCTATAGGGTACCCTTTTTTGTTTATACTGGTGAGATTTTTTAAATACTATGGCGGTATTCAATAACATTTACTATCTCGCCGTTATCCATAATTACTCTGGGAACTCGCATTGATATTCCGCAGATGATTTCATAACCGATTGTTCCGTAAAGGTCTGCAAGTTCATCGGCGGTTATCTTTTCGTTGCCGTCGTTGCCGAACATTGTTGCTATATCCCCTGCTTTAACATCTATATCTGTAACATCAAGCATAAGCTGGTCCATACAAACGCGACCCGCAACCTTTGCTCTCTTTCCGTTTACTATTGCTTCGGCCTTGTTTGAGAGAAGTCTTGAATAACCGTCGGCATAGCCGATTGTAACAGTTGCGACTTTCATAGCGCGGGGCGCTTTGAAAGTTCTTCCATAGCTTAAATATTCGCCTTTCTTTATATCTTTTACATATGAAACCTCTGCTTTAAGTTCCATAACGGGTTCGAGTTCGAAAGGAAGAGGTTTTTTGAAATTCGGCATAAGTCCGTAAAGCATAACGCCAAAACGTGCAAAAGAACTTCTTTCATCGGGGTAATATGTTCCGCCTGCACTATTGAGAAAATGAACAGCGGGGATTTCTATTCCCCTGTTTTTAAGTTCATCTGAAACAGAAAGAATAAAATCTCTCTGGGATTTTGTATATAAAATATCATCTTCATCATCGCTGTCAGCAACGGCGAAATGTGTGAACATTCCCTCAACCCTTATATTTTTAAGAGAACAGATTTTTTCGATTTCATCGGCGGTTTTTATGGGAGAATCATTTTTAAGACCTATTCTTCCCATACCTGTATCGAGTTTTATATGTATCCTTACGGGTGAATCTGCGTTTTCGCTGAGAGCTTTTGCGTGGTCATATGAAACCGCTGTGTTTATTATATCAAAATGTGAAAGTTCTTCTGAATATTCGGGCGATGTATAGCCAAGAATGAGTATATCACCTTTTATTCCGTAACTGCGGAGTTTTTCAGCCTCATGAATATTTGAAACAGCAAAATGCTCTATACCCATTGAAGAAAAAAGTTTTGACATTGTTTCATCATCATGACCATAGGCGTTAGCTTTTACAACAGCCATAAGTTTTGTTTTTTCGGGCAGAAGGGATTTTATCTTTATAATATTTCTTCTTGCTCTGTCGAGGTGGATTTCGGCATAGGCACGACGCAAAAAACGATTTTCCAAAGGGTTTCAACTCCTTTACAACCGATGAGAATTTGTGTATAATATAATAAAATTCATCGGAGGATTTTTATTTATGAAAGAAAAAGTAGTCTGTTTTACAGGTCATCGTCCTGAAAAACTGCCATGTCAGGAAAGAGGCAGTGTTCAGACACTGATGCTGAAAAGTTTTTTATATAAACAAATATATGATTGTATTCAGAACGGTTATACCGTTTTTGTAACGGGACTTTCAATG
>CALGTU010000117.1 GCA_937901465.1 uncultured Clostridia bacterium
GCGGTCACGCGGTTTTTGCATATCATAACAAATGTGGTTACCGAGTCAGTTTTTTATTTTCATCAATGAATTAGGAAACGATTTGTCCTCCGCGGTCACGCGGTTTTTTGCATATCATAACAAATGTGGTTACCGAGCCGTTTTTTATTTTCATCAATGGATTCGGAAACGATATGTCCTCCGCGGTCACGCGGTTTTTGCATATCATAACAAATGTGGTTACCGAGTCAGTTTTTTTATTTTCATCAATGAATTCGGAAACGATATGTCCTCCGCGGTCACGCGGTTTTGTGTGTCAAATTTATGGGAAATTTGTGAATATTTGTTGACAAATCTGTGAAAAGGAATTATAATTTGAGTGTTGGCATATATTATGTTGCCATAGATATTTTTATGATATAAGGAGGATTTTTCAGAATGAATTACGAAATCAAAAACGCACCCCTTCCCGTAGTGATTGTAAAACTCAATCAGGGCGAATCAATCGAATGCCAGAGAGGTGCTATGTCATGGATGACTCCTACTCTCGAAATGCAGACAGGCATCGGCGGCAACGGCGGTGGCGGACTTCTCGGAGCACTCGGAAAAATGGCAAAGAGTGCAGTAACAGGAGAATCTGTATTCAGAAATACATATAGTGCTACAAAGGGCGATGGCGAAATCGCTTTCGCATCAACATTCCCCGGCGATATCATTGCTTTCGATACAACAAATACACCTATCGTTGCACAGAAATCGGCATACCTTGCCAACACTCCCGGCGTTGATATGGAACTTTTCTTCCAGAAGAAAGCAGGTGCAGGTTTCTTCGGCGGTGAAGGATTCATCATGCAGAAATTCTCAGGAAACGGAACAGTTTTCCTTGAAATCAACGGTTGCGTATGCGAATACACACTCGCAGCAGGTGAATCACTTTTAGTTGATACAGGTTACCTCGCTGCTATGGAAGCTACTTGCTCAGTTGACGTTGAAACAGTAAAGGGTGTAGGAAATGCTCTTCTCGGTGGAGAAGGTCTCTTCAATACAAAGGTTTCAGGCCCCGGCAAAATCTGGCTCCAGACAATGCCCGCAAACTCACTTGCAGGAGCACTCGCACCTTACCTCCCCACAAGCAACTGAGGTGATGTAGCAGAGAATGTCCTTGACATTCTCGATCTTGCTTAACCGACACAATCCCGTCTATTTAGACAAATTTGTGAAGACTTCTATATTTTTCTTTATGAAAAACCTTTAATTGTTTAATATGCTAATAGAAATAAATGATAAAATATGTTAATATAATTGTATTATATTGATTATGGAGGGTATTTACCATGGAAAAGAAAACAAACGGTATGTCCATTGCTGCAATTATTCTTGCATTCATCTTCCCCGTAGTAGGTCTCATTCTCGCAATCATCGCTAAGAAGAAAGATCCTGATGACAAGCTCGCTAAGGCTGCATTCATCATCTCAATCGTTATCATTGCAATCGGTCTCGTATCATCAATCGGTTGTGCAGCTTGCACAGCTTGCGCAGCAGCTTCAATGGAATCATCATACGCTGCAGTTCTTGCTCTTTAATCTTTAAAGACAAAAAGAAAACAAAGACAAATCGGCTTTTGCTGATTTGTCTTTTTGTTTAGAAATATATTTTCGGAGGGAATTTATTATGGAAAAGAAAACAAGCGGAATGTCTATAGCTGCAATTATTTTTGCATTTCTTATGCCTGTAGTGGGACTTATCCTTGCTATCATCGCAAAGAAGAAAAACAGCAACGATACACTCGCTAAAGTAGCATTTGTTCTTTCGCTTATCTTTACAATTTTAAGTGCTCTTACAGTTATGATATTTATGGCAATTTTCATTCCTGCTATGATAGGCTATGTTGATAAAGCAAGGGAATACGGAATGATTATTTTAGGTCTTTAATAAAAGTTTGTTATAAAGGTTATAACAATGGTGTCGGATAAAAAACCAGTGCCATTGTTTTGCAACAGAGGAAATTATTTATGAAAAAACGTTCAAACGGTCTTGCCGTTGCGGCAATGATATATGCTTTTGTATGTTCGCCTGTAGGGCTTATCATGGGCATAATAGCAAAGAAAAAACACCCCGATGACAGACTCGCAGACGCCGCATTCATACTTTCGCTTGTATTTATTATTCTTTTCATACTTCTTATCGTCGGATGCAATCTCGGCGAGTTGTGGTTAAAGTCTCAACCTTAATGTAGGGGGAAAATATGTTACCATTTCTTGATTTAGGTTTTATAAAACTGCCCATGTATGGTCTTATGGGTGCTTTGGGAACGATTTTTGCAATTCTCATAGCTTATCTTACAAAAAATCGTTACAACATAAAAAAAGACGATGTTCTCTATTCTGCCTGCTTTGCAGGTATAGGAGTTCTCGTCGGTTCAAAACTTCTTTATATAATAGTAACACTTCCTCATATAATCGAAAACTATGAATTCTATTCTTCCGATAAAGAGGCTATGCTTTATTCTCTTTTCGGCGGATATGTTTTCTATGGCGGACTCATAGGCGGAATTATAATGGGAATGATTTATGGAAAGATTTTTAAAATAAATCCCATAAAACTCGTTGATATCTATGCACCCCTTATTCCTCTCATTCATGGTTTCGGAAGAATAGGTTGCTTTTTCGCAGGTTGTTGCTATGGTGCACCCAGCGAAAAATACGGCGTTTATTTCGAAGCTTTAGGTGGAGCACCGCAAGGTGTAAAGCTTTTCCCGATTCAGCTGGTTGAAGCAGGTATAAATTTTGTTGTTTTCGCCGTTCTTATGGTGCTTGCTGTAAAGAAAGTCTTTAAACTCGGCGGAATAACGGGAGCGTATCTTTCAGTTTACGCAATAGAACGCTTTATCCTTGAATTTTTCAGATACGACAGTATAAGAGGCGGTCTTTTAGGTATCTCAACATCTCAGTGGATAAGCATCATCCTTTTCCCGATAGGAATTTCTCTTATTCTTTTCGGCGAAAAGATTTTCAAAGAAAAATAAAGCGAAAATCTTACTTGTCTTTCTGTGTCAACACTTCTCGCAGTACAACCCGTACAGCGTCGTCGTGTTTCCTTGAAATACAAGCGATCCTTTCGCTTTGAATAATATACCAAAATCAAAAGCACCCCTCGGGGTGCTTTTATTATTACTATTTTGTGTTTTTAGCAACAAATTTCGAGAACTGTTTTGCAAGTTCCTGAAGTTCTTCAACATTCTCATTTGCATCGTCTATATAATCAGACTGTTCATCAGCGCTTTCAATTGTTTTTTCCGAACTTGAAACTGTGCTCTGAACATCGGTTTTAATAGCAGTTGTAAGTGTTGCAATGTCTTCTGCGGTTGCTTTTGAAGTGTCCGCAAGGTCTTTGATTTCGCCCGCAACAACAACAAAGCTCTTTCCCGCAGCCCCCGCTCTTACAGCTTCTATCTGAGCGTTGAAACTAAGAATTTTTGTCTGGTCAGCAAGTCTTGTGATAGAATCGAGAACATCTTCGATTTTTTCTGATGCCTCACCGATATTTTCAATGTTCTTGCTGAGTTCTCTCTGATGAGTTTCAATTCTTTCCGATGCTTTCGACATTTTTTCAAAGTTTTCCGAAACAACGCCTATTGTTTTAGAGAAAACTTCCGAAACGATAGCCGCCTGCTTTTTGAAATAAGCTTCGTTTACCATAGCTTCAATAGCGGTCTTGACAGCAGTTGCAATAGCTTCAATTTCTTTTTTAGAAAGTCTTTCAAGCTCTTCGGCTGCATTCTTTAAATTGTCGATGTTAACGCCATATCTGTCAGCAGCTTCTCTTATATCAGCGGGACGCATTCTTTCTATTGTGTAATGTCCGCCGATAACACCGCCGATAATTTCATTTTCAAGAACGATAGGAAATGCGAATTCAGTAATCCCCGCGTGGCATTTAGCGATATGTATTCTGTGATAGCGCATAGCTTCAGAGATAAAGAATGAATGTGATCTGTTGCATTCTCTCAGCCCTTCCGATGAGCTTCTTATATAGTATTCACAGTATTTGCAGAATTTGCTTGTAGGAGTAATGCAGTTTCCGTTTCTGTCAACAACGGTTAAAGCACACCCCGTCTTTCCGGCATATGTTTCCTGAAATGCAACAAGCTTCTGCATGTCAACAAGGTCAGAAATTTCAATCGCCGAAACATCTATAAGGTTATCGCAGATTTTTATCATAATAAACCCTCCGCAAAAATATTCTTAAATATATTATACATTATTGTGGTAACTATTGCAAGAAGATATTTTTCTATTGCATTCTGGTAAAAAATGTAGTAAAATGTTAGTATATTAATTATGAAGGAGAAAAAATTATGTGGACAAACGAACTTTTAAAGAACAACGCCAAAGCTTGTCTTAAAAACTACTATTGGTATGCCGTTCTCTATTGCTTCCTTACCTACCTTGTAACAGGTACTATCTCAGGTGCAGTAATGAGCGTTTTATCCGGTATAACATCCGTTATCGGAACTATTTTGAGTGCCGTTTTCGGAATTTCATCAACAGCTCTCGGCGTAGCGGGAGAAGAAGCAGGAAGCGACGCTATGATGGTCGGCGCAGGCATAGGAATGGTGCTCGGAATGATTGTTCTCTATGCAATCATCTACATTCTCACACTCGCAGTAAGCATTGTTATCAGCACATTCGTTAATATGCCTTTCAACATTGTTGGTCTTAACAGATACTTTATGGTATCAAGAACAAGAAAGGGCGAAATAAACGATATTCTTTTCCCTGTAAAGTCAAATCAGTATAAGAATATTGCAAAGGTTTCATTCTTCTATAACCTTTATATCATTCTCTGGACACTTCTTTTCGTAATCCCCGGAATTATAAAGAGTTATGAATATTTCCTCGTTCCTTATATTCTCGCTGAAAACCCTTCTATTTCAAAGGACAGAGCATTTGAAATCAGTAAAAAGACAATGGAAGGCGAAAAGATGAACACATTCATCCTTCAGCTTTCATTCATCGGCTGGTCTCTTCTTCTTTGTCTTGCAACAATGATGACATTCGGTCTCGGCGCACTCGGTGCATACTGCCTCGTTCCCTATATGAATGCAACATTCGTTGAACTCTATACATGCCTCAGAGAAAAGGCGCTCACAAACGGATACGCTACTCCAGAGGAGCTTATCGGATATTAATTTAAAACGGAGGAACCTTTTATGGACAAGAGATTTACAAAATACTTCGCAGAATTCATAGGAACATTCATCCTCGTATTCTTCGGTTGCGGTTCAGCAGCAATCACAGGCGGAATAGGCGGAGTTTTAGGGATCTTAGGCATCGCATTTTCATTCGGTCTTGCAATCGTAGCAGCAGCTTACGCTATAGGTCACATTTCAGGATGTCATGTCAATCCCGCAGTTTCACTTGCTATGCTCATTGATGGTCAGCTTTCATTTATTGATTTCATCGGTTATGTCATAGCTCAGGTTTTGGGCTCATGCGCAGCAGCAAGCACACTTTTCTTCGTAATAAAGTCAAGTGCAAACCTCGATATCTTTGAAACAGGTCTCGGAACAAACGGCTATAACGCACTTTCACACACATTCCTTTCACTCGATGGTGCTTTCGTTGTTGAAATGATACTTACATTTGTTTTTGTTCTTACAATCTTCGGTGTAACATCAAACGAAAAAACATCAGCACACGCAGGCCTCATCATCGGTCTTACTCTTACTTTTGTTCATATCATCGGTATTCCTCTTACAGGAACATCCGTTAACCCTGCAAGAAGCTTAGGCCCCGCACTCATTTTCGGCGGCGAAGCACTCGGTCAGGTATGGCTCTTCATCCTCGCTCCACTCGTTGGTGCAGCATTAGCGGCTCTTATCTGGCATTTCTGCTTTAAACCCGCAGATAAGAAAGTAGTAGCAAAACCCGCAAAAACTTCAAAGAAAAAGTAACTCTGAAAGGACACCTCAAAGGTGTCCTTTTTTATACCTCACCACCATACACCTACTTGACAAAAATCATACTATATGATATAATGCTAATGTTAATCCGATATATAGGTGTGCGGGCCCTGTGCAACAAAACACTGTGAACCATGTCAGGCGGGGAACCGAGCAGCATTAAGCAGTCCGTTCTTGTGTGCCGCAGCAAGCCTGCACACCTATGTGTCGGATTTTTATGCCGTTTAAAGAAAGTGAGGGGTTTTATGTATACAGCGCTTTACCGCAAGTGGCGTCCAAAAACATTTGACGATGTCATAGCCCAGCCTCATATAACAACAACCCTTAAAAGTCAGATAACAAACGGCAAAACAGCCCA
>CALGTU010000118.1 GCA_937901465.1 uncultured Clostridia bacterium
ATCTGGTCGAATTGTGGATGAAAAAATAACTAAATAAAATATATACCCAAGAATTTAAAGATATCACAGACAAATATGGGTTGGATTTGGATGCTGATTGGAATAAAGAATTGTTACCACATCAAGGTAGGCATCCAAATGCGTATCATGATTTTATTTTAGATGAAATGAAGAATATTGATAATATAGCGAATGGTGATAAGGAGATTTTTTTAGAATTATATGAGAGCGAGATTAAAAGTGTTATCAGAGATAATCCGGATATGCTATATTCAAATTATTGGAAAGGATTGAGTGAATAAGAATGTTTTATAAATTGTCGTTTGATATGAAAAAAATTGACAAATCTATACAAGATGGAACAAATACCATTTATGCCGAAACTACCAATATTGACGAAATTGAATATGCAAATGTCAAAAAAGGTTTTTTTGATAATATCATATTATCCCCCTGCTCTGTTGAAAACTGGCCGAATGTGGAGTTTTATTACAGTTCAATAGTATCTGATTCGGAAAGCGATTATTTGTTGAATATTAAAAGATGGCCGCTTATACATATCAGAGTTATGGAAGAATTTGATAAAAACGGAATAACAGGTTTGCAGTATTTTCCTATAAAATTAATTGATACAGTAACTCGAAAAGTTAATAATAACTATGTTTTGATGTTTATTACGGAATTTATTGATGCATTTGATATGGCAAAAAGCAGATATAAATATAATGAAAAATATGATTTTTATACTTTTATTCCTGAACAGACATATCTGAACGAGGTTGTTTGTTCTGATTACGACATTTTTAGATGTTCAAAAAGTGTTGCATCAATATATGTTTCAGAGAAAATAAAGAGGATGGCGGATGATAATCATTGGACAGGCTTTACTTTTTATGAACAAAAATGAATAGCGGAATAGAAGATAGAGTCGAAGCGGGCGGCGAGGTATAAGGATTGGAATGTTCAAAAAATTAGAGAAGTATCCATACATAATTCTGAATCTGATACAATGACTTTAGGAAAGTTTGAACCATCTATAAATTCGGACGGAACAGAAAATTGGTCGATTGCAGGAGAAAGATCATATAATACCATTGCACAAAATAATGGAGATATGTATTTTGATATGAAAGATGGATTATATGAGGAGATACAATATCTCAAGCAATGAAATGTTTGAAAAAATTTAATATGCCAGCGATAAATAAAGCAATAGAAGAAAACAAGATAATAAGATTTTCTCATAATCCGAATTTGAATAAATATAAAAATTCATATATGTATTTGGAATGGAATTATTTAAAAAATGAATGTCAATATACACATTTAATTCAGAAGGGAGAATATTGGTATGCAGAATAAAGATTTAAAAGAAAAAGCTAAATTTATTATGGCGAAGATAAGAGAATATTTTGAAGATAAGGTATGTGATTTTAGTTATGAAATTGTAGATGAAGAATCAAAAGAATACGATTTTGTTATTGACTTTACAGTATATAATTTTTACGCTGTTACAATATTTTATTATAATGGTAAATATGAATTTAGTATTGTATACAATAATCAGAAAATTAAAATACTGGATTTACAGGAAGAATGTGATGACATTGTTTTGCAAAAGTTGCAAGATGAATTGAAATTGCGTATTCCGGATAAATATCTGATGGCAAATGGTTGGATGTAAATAATATCATTCGGAGGAAACGATTTATGAATGTCAACGAGACTGAAAAAATAGCATTTCATTTTATAGAAATGGCAAAAGATAAGATGGGCGATAGATTATCCGATTTTACTATAGTAGAATTATATGATATTCCTGCACATAGAGATTTCAGTATAGATTTTGTAGCATATAATTATTTGTTTGTAAGGCTTAGTTATAGCAATGGGAGTTTTGGTTGCAGTATTGTTTCCGGTAAATATCGAACATATCTCAAAAATTCACAAAAGTGGTGGGATAATACCAATTTTGATGTTTTCTTTAAAGAATTAAAGAGAGAACTGGAGCTTCGCATCCCCGATGAATATTTAAAAGCAAAAGGTTGGCTTTAATATCTTTATGCGTTGAACATGGAGACGACGAAGAAGCTGTTGCCAGAACTGTTGGTGTTATTGCTGGTATGGGTGCAGGTGCTGTCACAAAGTATGCAAATGATGTGATTGAAATTACATATAGCAAAAATAACTGTTCCTAAAGGGACAACAATTTACGAAGGTATGGTTGCACCACAAAATATATATGATAGTCTTGGTAATGTGATAGGGACATTACCCGGAGGCGGAAATCAAATTTATATTCCTAAAGTAGAAGCGAGGTGGTTTGAATGAAATATTGTGATTGCAATGAAAGAGTAGGAATTGAGATAAATTCATTTCAATTATATGAAGAACTTAAAAGTTTTTTTGAATATCAAGTTCGAGAGGGCATATTTTGTGATATACCAGTGGAGTTGCCGTATTTTTGCGGATATAATTTAGATCCTAAAGAAGTAAAGGATGAATTTAAATGGTACGCTGATAAGTGGTATAAATGTAAAAGCTGCGGAACATTATGGGAATTTCGTTATCCAGACTTTCCAGCAAAAGGGTTTGTCAGAAAATTCTCCGATGGAGAATATAGGATTAAAGAGTAATTTTGTTGCTCAAACAGGAGCGGATGCGAGCAAACTAGCGTTGCCTCCAAATACTGATTCTAATATTTATCAAGAGTTTGAAGTGGTAAAAGAGATACCCAAAACAATACAATCAAGGGTAGCTCCATGGGGTGGTTCTGCAGGTGGTGGTTTACAATATGAACTTCCTATGCCAATATTACAATTAATTAAAGAAGGGTACATTGTACCTAAATAATGGAGAGGCGTAAAATGTTATCAACAGAAGAATTAAAAAAATATATATGTAATGAAATTCAAGGTGTATTAGGAGAAGTTTCTTGTAGTAATTTGTTTTTTGATGAAGGAACAAATGATAGTATAGAAGGAACATATATATTTAATAAAAATAATGAATATCATATTCTTTTTACTGAAAAGGGAAAAATAAGAAGTGATATTGTAACAAATGAAAAAAGAGAAGTTTTATGGAATGCGGTAGGTATATTTTCAGTTAATATAATAATGGATTTCGCTATACTTAATAGAGAAAAGGGAAAGGATTTCCGTAGAGCTCTTTTTGCAAAAGAAAAAGAAATTTTTTCATTGTTTGGGAAGGATTTTGAAAAAAGAAAAAATAAAGAAATAGGAGAAATTCTTGAAAAAAATCCATATAATGATTTGTTTTGATATTTATGCATTGAACACGGCGATGATGCACAGAAAGTTTTTAGTGGGTTACAAGTTAAACCATACTATGAAAAAGGAATAACATTTACAGAATTATTAGATTAAAGGAGTATGTGAATGGAAGCGTTAATGACATTAGATTGTAGCAATTATTCAGAAAGTATAGTAGATGTTTTAAAGATATTTGAACAAATAGGATGGTATATTTATAATCCACAAGGGAAGGTCGAATATTTGCCAATTGGTGATGACGATGAGTATGATTGGCAATGTGACGATAAATCTGAAAGTGAATTATATAATATTATTTTTGAAAAAATTGCTAGCAAAGAACAGATAGGTATAAATTTATTTTATTGCAATGGTGATGAAGGAATTTCTTTAATGGCATATAATACTAGTCAAATTATATTGAGCATAACAATAAATCGCAAGACTATTAAGGGAAAGTATACAGATACGGCTTGGTATTTACAGAATATTATATACAAGTTCTTGGATATTGATGCGAGGCTATTATCCTATAAAATAGAGGAATATGAAGATTAATAAGATAAAAGTCTTGGATTTCAATGAAATACAATATGTGACAAAATTGTAACATTTTCATTGATGTTCTCAAAATCCCCATGATACAACGACACGCAACATAGGCATAATGACTAGAAACCCTTGCAATAGCCTTATACATTGAACATGGCGACGACGAAGAAGCCATTGTCAGAACTGTCGGTGTTATAGCAGGCGTTGGTGCAAACGTAGTGGCAAATATACGGATTCAATAAGGAGATAATATATGAAAAAAGAATTACAATTATTATGTTATTATCTTAGAAAAAATGGGTACGATGATGATTCCCGAAGAGTTGAAGAAATTATGCACGATATTACAAATGATAATTCAGAAATAGCAAGAGAACGTTTGATTGCAATGTGCAATCCGAGATATTTAGGCGATTTAAATATTAAGGAATTTGATAATATTTATGAATGGTGGAATTTTTTATCAGATATATCTTTGAAAGCCGAAAAACAAGACACGCTAAACAATCAAAATAATTACACGTCGAAATCTGAAAAATAGAAATAATTATTGATATAACAGAATAGAGGTTAAAAATATGTTTAAAAAAATATTTGTGATATTAATCGTTATATGCGTTTTTTCAGGCTGTTCTATGCAATCTGACAAATCAACAGAAGAAAAAACTGTTATTAGCGAAACAGATGCAATAGTAAAGTCTGATTGTTCAGGATATACTGTCTCGGTTGAAGATTTAAAAGAAACCATTGATAAGGCTTATTTATGTGATTATTGTATGCGTGGGGGAGATTTGAAATTTTATTTCAAAGACGGCGACTATTATAATTACAGCGGAGAAACATATGACGACTTCATAAATTCTTTCTGTGATGTATTTGCTTCTGAAAGCAAAATAGCAGAAGAATATTTCTCGTTGCATAAAGGCTATCTTGTCGGAAATGAACTTTATATACAAGAAATTCTTGATGACACAAAGCCTATAGAAGAAGACATAAGAAATATATCTGGCAGTTATGACGCTATTTATATTTATGGTGGAATAGGAAGCAACCCTACATTCATAAGAAATGAATTTGAAATAACCGAACGCAATGAGAATTCCATTGTTCTGAAAAATACCGCATATTATAACGAAGAAAACAATACTCCTGTAAAAACTTATGAATATAAAATGATAATCGAAGACGGCAAATGGAAATTTGTTAATTTTGAAAGCTGGAAGTAGAGGAGCAAGAAAATGAAAAAACTTATTTTATCTTTGCTTATGATAACGATGCTTACAGGTTGTGTATCAGAACCTGTAAAGCAGGAAGAGGTCATGACGGCAGAGGTTACCACTCAGGCAGAAACAATTGGCAATATCGACCTTGATGAAGAAATAAAGGCATATTTTACAAAAGAACTCGCTGGTTGTATGTGGGAAATGCTTGATGAAATCGGGTATTTTGAAAGCGAAACAAAAAATACCGAAAAATCGGCATACTCTTTTAAAGATGTAAATTCAGACGGAAAAGAAGACCTTATATGGCGAGTTTCTGAATATAAGTTTGATTATATATGTGTGTTTATTCTTTCTGATGAAACTGTTGCTGACAGCACTTATTATCTTGCAGGCGGAAGCGATGGAGAAAGCGATGTTATCGTTCATGAAAACAATATATGCGAATTCATAAGCGATACAAGTTCACTCTGGAATGAAGCAAAATGGCATCAGTATGTTGATATGAGCGATTTTTCGGTAAAACTTGAAACTATGAAAACTGTTTCTTATGATACAGAAGAAGAAAATTTTTATGTTATAGAAAATGATGAGCAGATTTCTGTTTCAGAAGAAGAGTATAAAAAATCCGTTGAAGAATTGTTCAAAGACAGCGGAACTCCTGTTTTATTTATGGGAGAGATAAATGATTTCGGAATATATCAGAATCTCGAAAAAGAAGTAAGCAGAATCCTTGATTTCAAAGAAGACGAATATCTTTCTCTCGGTGCGAAAAAAGGAATGGAATACAGCAGGATGGTTTCAAAGTATTTCTGGACATCGTGTTCGTCATCGTGGAAAGTTGATGAAAAAAGCGGGTTCCCCGATGAAGACGGAGAGCGTTATAATATCAGAATAACAGGCTTTTTAAACGAAGAAGAAACAGACGGGGTTTCTTTTGAAGAAATCAAAAAATTCTTTACAGAAGAAAAAAATATAACCGAGAAATGCTTTGAAAATCTTAATCAGAACTCAATGGGCGGATATAAAGAGATAGACGGCAAACCCTATGCTGTATATTCCGATGGTGGAGAATGGGGCTGGGATTATAGCTTTATTACTGACTATCAGATTGTTGATGAAAATAAAATTGTATACAACTGTAAACGCATAGACTATGAAGAAGATAAAACAGAAGAATTTTCGTTTACTCTTGTTTATGAAAACGGAAAGTGGAAACTTGATGACTGCACTATGTGGAGCGGACTTACAGAA
>CALGTU010000119.1 GCA_937901465.1 uncultured Clostridia bacterium
TCTCCGATAGCAACAGAAACGCCACCGGCACCGAAGTCGTTACAACGCTTGATCATCTTTGTAACATCGGGATTTCTGAAAAGTCTCTGAAGTTTTCTTTCGATAGGTGGGTTACCTTTCTGTACTTCAGCACCACAAGCTTCAAGAGATGCTGTTGTATGTGATTTTGATGAACCTGTAGCACCACCACAACCATCTCTACCTGTTTTACCACCAAGAAGAATAACAACATCACCTGGCTGTGGAACTTCTCTTACAACATTTTCCATGGGAGCAGCACCGACAACGGCACCGATTTCCATTCTCTTTGCAACGTATCCGGGATGATACACTTCAGCAACATGTCCTGTTGCAAGACCTATCTGGTTACCATATGAACTATAACCACTTGCAGCACCAACTGTGATTTTTCTCTGTGGAAGTTTGCCCTTAATTGTATCATCAACAGGAACGAGGGGGTTAGCCGCACCTGTTACACGCATTGCCTGATATACATAAGAACGTCCTGAAAGTGGGTCTCTGATAGCACCACCAAGGCAAGTAGCGGCACCACCAAAAGGTTCAATTTCAGTAGGATGGTTATGTGTTTCGTTCTTGAACATAAGAAGCCAGTCTTCTTCGTTTCCGTCAACATCAACCTTGATTTTTACAGAACATGCATTGATTTCTTCGCTTTCGTCAAGATCGTTGAGTTTTCCATCCTTCTTAAGCTTCTTAGGTGCGATTGTAGCGATATCCATAAGAGTTATAGGCTTATCTGTTCTGCCGAGTTCGTCTCTTACAGCAAGATATTCTTTGAATGTTTTTTCTATGTAATCTGCTTCGATATTGAAATTATCAATATGTGTTCCGAAAGTAGTATGACGACAATGGTCTGACCAGTATGTGTCGATCATTCTGATTTCAGTAATTGTAGGTTCTCTCTTTTCGGTTTCAGAGAAATATTTCTGACAGAACTTTATGTCATCAAGGTCCATAGCGAGACCGTAATCGGCGATAAAATTCTTAAGACCTTCTTCGTCAAGTGAAATAAATCCGTTAAGAACAGCAACTTCTGTAGGAATATTATAAACTGTCTTGAGGGTATCAACCTTTTCAAGAGATGCTTCACAACTTTCAACGGGGTTTATAAGATATGCCTTGAGTTTTTCGAATTCAGCATCTGAAACATCACCATCAATGATATAAACTCTTGCATTTTTAACCTTGCATCTTTCACCCTGTGTAAGAAGCTGGATACACTGTTCACATGAATCTGCTCTCTGATCAAACTGACCGGGAAGATATTCAACTGCGAAAATCTTTTCTGTTGCTGAAAGTTCCGGAAGTTCGCTGTAAATTACATCAACAGCTGGTTCTGAAAAAACGATAGGCAAAGCAAGTTTGAAATCTGCTTCTGAAAGACCTTCAACGTCATAACGATTGATAAGTCTTACGCTTTTAAGACCTTCAAGACGAAGGGCTGTTTTAGCGTCAGCAAGTACATGACCTGCTTCTACCGCATAATCTGGTTTCTTTTCAACAAAAATTCTGAATACTGACATTTTGCTCTACTCCTTTTATTGAATAATATGACCAATACAACAGTCATTCTCAATCTTATCTATTTTAACATAAAATATTTGATTACGCAAACTTTTTTCGCAACTTTTTTTCATAACTTTTATGAACAGATAATCAGGGGTGTGTCCATTATGAAATTCAGGCGTTTGCTCGCGCTCGAATAAAACGGGATAAATGCCGTTGATATGGGATTTCATAAATTCTGTGTAACTTTTTTTAGTTAACTCTGCCATTTTTTTTGCACGTTCTTTTTTTATGGATTCATTTACCTGATTTTCCATTTTATAGGCTAATGTTCCTTTTCTTTTGGAGTAGGGGAATATATGTGCCTGACTAAAATTCATTTTTTTTACAAAATTGTATGATTTTTCAAAATCTGTTTCAAAGTGCTCTGAAGGTATTATTTCAGAAAGTGTTGAAGTAAGTGCCATTGCACCAGGAGTGATGGCGCAAACAGGAATGGAAGCAGCCTTGATATTGAAGGCATTGGTAAAGGAAGTGAAACCAGAATTATTGATTGTGATTGATGCGTTGGCTGCAAGAAATACAAAACGATTGAATCGAACAATACAGATTGCAGATACGGGGATTAACCCCGGGAGCGGTGTTGGGAATAACAGAAAGGAATTGTCGGAGGAGTCTTTGGGGGTGAAGGTTATCGCCATCGGTGTGCCGATGGTGGTTGATGCGATGACTCTCGCCTTTGACTGTATGGAGCTTGTTGCAGGAGAGGACCGAGAAAAATATATTGAGGCATATAAAGAAATGGAGCCCGGAAGTGCCCAGATGGTTGTCACGGCAAAGGACGTGGATTCACTTTCAGATAGGAGTGCAAGGATAATTGCAAACGGGA
>CALGTU010000120.1 GCA_937901465.1 uncultured Clostridia bacterium
GAGATTGTTCCAGAATTCTTCGGGAGTGATAACCTTGCTGATATTTTCTTTATTGATGTATTTTGAAAATTCTTTTGCATATCCGATTTCGTTGTATCTTTCATCTTCGCCAAAACCTACAGTAAAAGTTTTGTCTACATTAGCAACAGCGGCAACATAACTGCTGTCAACGCCACTTGAAAGGAAACTTCCTACTTCAACATCAGAAATTTTATGAGCTTCAACTGAGTTTTTGAAAATATCAGAAATTTCGTTCACCCAGTCTTCAAGCTGAGGCTTACCATCTTCGTTGAATTTTACTTCCCAGTATCTTTCAACAGAAAGTTCGCCGTTTTTATATGTGAAACAATGTGCGGCAGGGAGTTTGCAAACATTCTTGAAAAATGTTTCTGTCGTAGGGGAATACTGGAATGTGAGATAGTTTTCAAGTGCTGTTTCATTAAGTTCCTTAACAAATTTAGGATGTGCAAGGAATGACTTTATTTCCGAACCGAACATGAAAGTATCATCCATAACAGCATAGTAAAGGGGCTTTATTCCGAAAAAGTCTCTTGCACCAAAAAGCTCTTTGCTTTCTTTATCCCAGATAACGAAAGAGAACATACCTCTTAACATATTAAGAAGAGATTTGCCATATTCTTCATATCCGTGAAGAAGCACTTCAGAGTCGGATTTTGTTTTGAAGACATGGCCAGCTTCTATGAGTTTTTCTCTTATTTTCTGAAAATTATATATTTCTCCGTTAAAAAGAAGAACTTTTGTGTTATCCTCGTTATAAATAGGCTGGTCGCCGTTTGAAAGGTCAATGATAGAAAGTCTTCTGAAACCGAGGGCGATGTTTTCATCAATATACGAACCATCGGAGTCAGGACCGCGGTGACGGATAAGATCCATCATCTCGGTAAGGACTTTATTTGAATTATCTATAGTGTTGGTAAAACCTACATAACCGCACATTTATTTAAACCTCCAAGAGTTGTTTTGTTTTACTATATGTACCTTAACTAAATAATTATACAATATATTAACAATCTTTGCAAGAGAATTTACATTTAAATAGTAAATAAGTTTTATTTAAAATTTGTTAAAAGTGTTGCAATATTTGATATGATGTTGTATAATAAATAAGGTTATATTATTTTGAAAAGAAAGGTAATATTATGTCGAAATCTTATTGGGATTATTCAGGAGGAAAGAAAAGAAACGAAGGGCCTAAACTTAATTTCTTTGTTATTTTCCTCATTATTATATTTACATTTTTGCTTTGTCTCGGAACATATCTTCTTGTTCAGAATTGGGACGAACTTAATATCGGTAAGGAGATTTCCTCAGAAACGGTTGTTGTAACTACTGTCAGTGAAACAACAACTGTAGCAACTACTACATCACCGCCTGAGACAACAACAACCCCCGAAACCACTGTTCTTGCAAATCCTATACCACAAACGGATCCTGTTGATCCTTCATATTTTGAAAATTGCGTATTTATAGGGGATTCTATCAGTGCGGGGTTTTCTGCTTATGGATTTATTCCGGAGAAGAATGTTTATGCAAGTATTGGTATGAATATTGATAAAATCAATACACAGACTATGCCTATTATGTTAAAGAACCCTGATGATGAAACAACATATAGCATTCAGGAAATGACTGTTATTGATGCACTCAAAATATCAAAACCGGATACAATCTACATAATGCTCGGAAGTAACGGAATCGCATGGCTTTCAAACGATTATATGATTGAAAAGTATCAGATTTTCGTTGATGCAATAAAAGCTGAACTTCCGGATACGACCATATATATTATGTCTGTTCCTCCTGTAACTGTAAATAGAGAGGCTCCCGATAATCCGAATGGTCAGATTCTTAATTCAAATATTGATATTTATAATTCAGAACTTCTTGAATTTGCAAATGATAATGGATTCTATTTCATAGATGTAAATACCTGCCTTAAGGGAAATGACGGAAAACTCCCTACAGAATGGGCAGGAAGAGATGGTATGCATTTTAACAGAGATACATATAATTTAGTTATAAACTATATTTTATCACATACAGTAAAGGAAGAATAAAAATGAAAAGAAGTAAAAAAATAACAGCATTTTTGATTACAGCCATTATTGCACTTTCTATGACGGCCTGTTCAGGAAAGACAGTTGAAGAAAATCCTGTTGATACAACATCCGCTAATGTTCAGGCTGCATCAATCGATGTTTCTGAAATAGGAAATTCAGCTAAAAAACTCTATACAGGAATTGATATGATTGACATCACATCTGATAAGATGAATTTCTATTTTCCTGACCTTGATATGTCAAAAGTAGATTCATTCTATGCTGTTAAGGCACAGGACGGATATACAGATCACTTTGTTAATGTAAAACTTAATGACAACACTTATTCTTCACAGGTTTCTGATATTTTCAAGGCATATGCTGTTGATCTTTCTGAAACTTATGCGGATTATGCACCTATAGAAGCAGACAGAGCAGCTAAAGCGCAGATCTCTGTTGTAGAAGATGATTATGTTGTTCTTATTATTTCTGAAGATAATGCCACAGTACTTTCTTATGTAAAATCATTCTTTAAAAATTAATAAAGACAGGCGGAGATTTTTATGATTATTGAGTGTTTGATAATTCTTGCGCTGATAGTTGCTATTCTATTTATCTATATTTTCAGAAAAAACGAAGAGCACGAAGGACATGTACTTATGATTATTCCTTTTATATTCCTTCCTGCGCTAAATGTTCTTGCGTATTTCTTTTCAGGGTATGTAAGACTTATACTTCCATTTGATACACTTATAACAAATATAATAATAAATTCTATTGCTGTTCTTGTTTCAGGAATACTTGCAGGTGCTGGATTATCAAAGTTAAAGACCAGATCTACTAAGATTACTTATTCAACAATAGTTGCTCTTTATAATATAATACTTAGTTGTATTCTTATTTCAGACTTATGTCAGAGAATGGGTTATACCTTTGATTTTAATTTTAATATATAACACAAGCCGACCACAATATATTGTGGTCGGTCTTTGTTTTGGGCTTTTTTCTTGTGACTAATGATTTTTTAGTCAAAACGAGATTGTAAGATAAATATTTTTGTGCATTATATACAAAATATATGCAGTCAATTCTCCTAAAAATATCATTGACATTTTATACAGCTTGTTATATAATTAGTATCAGCCCACCGATGGAACACAATATATTGTGTTTGGTGGTGAAATGAAAATACGGAGAGAGGTTGGAATATATATGGTTACACAGATTATTAAAAGAGACGGAAGAAAATTACCATTTAACATCGAAAAGATAGCAAATGCAGTTTACAAAGCTGCTCAGGCAGTAGGCGGAAGCAACTACGATGAAGCTATGGAGATTGCTCGTAAAGTCTGCGTTATGATAGAGGAAGTTTATGGATCTGAAGTTCCTACAGTTGAACAGGTTCAGGATATCGTTGAAAAGGTTCTTGTTGAAGAGGGACATGCAAAAACAGCTAAAGCTTATATTCTTTATCGTTCAAACAGAACACGTTCAAGAGAAATGAACACACGTCTTATGAAGGTTTATGAAGACCTTACTTTCACAAGCGCAAAAGACAGCAATATGAAGCGTGACAACGCTAATATTGACGGTGATACCGCTATGGGAACAATGCTTAAATATGGTTCTGAAGGCTCAAAGCAGTTCTATGAAATGTATGTTCTTGATCCTAAACATGCTAACGCTCATAACAAGGGTGATATTCATATTCATGACCTTGATTTCCTTACACTTACAACTACTTGCTGTCAGATAGATATAGCAAGACTTTTCAAAAACGGATTCTTTACAGGACATGGTTTCCTTCGTGAACCAAACAGCATTGGTAGCTATAGTGCTCTTGCTTGTATCGCTATCCAGTCTAATCAGAACGACCAGCATGGCGGTCAGAGTATTCCTAACTTTGATTACGGTCTGGCTCTTGGCGTTGCAAAGACATTTATTTCAGAAGTTGCAAGAATTTCAGATATTCTTTTTGACGGAAAAGATGTTTCAGCTGTTAAGGAAGAACTTAAAAATTACGTTTCAGATAAAGAACATATCCTTGATGACGAAGGCGTTGCATTTACAGAAAAGACTCTTTGTGAAAAACTCGGTGTATCATCAGAAGATGCAAAGCATGTTATAGAAAAGGCTCTTAACGCTACGGATCATGCAACATATCAGGCTATGGAAGCTCTTATTCATAACCTCAACACAATGCATTCAAGAGCAGGAGCTCAGGTTCCTTTCAGTTCTATCAACTACGGAACAGATACATCTGCCGAAGGAAGAATGATTATAAAGAATGTTCTTCTTGCTAATGAAGCTGGTCTCGGAAATGGCGAAACTCCTATATTCCCGATACATATCTTCAAGGTTAAGGAAGGCGTAAACTATAATCCTACAGATCCTAACTATGATCTCTTTAAACTCGCTTGCAGAGTTTCTGCTAAGAGACTTTTCCCCAACTTCTCATTTATCGATGCTCCTTACAACCTTCAGTATTATAAAGAAGGTGATTACAACACAGAAGTATCATACATGGGTTGCCGTACAAGAGTTATTGGTAATAACTATGATAAGGATCGTCAGATTGTAACAGGAAGAGGAAACTTAAGCTTTACATCAATAAATCTTCCTCGTCTTGCTATCGAATCAGATGGTAATGTAGGTCTTTTCTTCGAAAAGCTCGATGATATGATGGATCTTGTTATTGAACAGCTCAATGCAAGATACAGAATTCAGGCACAGAAGAAGGTTCGTAATTTCCCATTCCTTATGGGACAGGGAATCTGGATTGATTCAGAAAAACTCGGCCCTGATGATGAAGTAGGCGAAGTTCTTAAACATGGTACACTTTCAATGGGCTTTATAGGACTTGCAGAATGTCTTAAATCACTTATTGGTGTTCACCATGGTGAATCAGAAGAAGCTCGTGATCTCGGTATGGAAATCGTTACTCATATGAGAAACAGAATGGACGAAGAGAGCAAGAGAACAGGAATGAACTATACACTTCTCGCAACTCCAGCCGAAGGTCTTTCGGGCAGATTTGTAAATATTGATAAGATTAAATATGGTGTTATCGAAGGTGTAACAGACAGAGAATATTATACAAACTCATTCCATGTTCCTGTTTATCATAACATAAGTGCTTTTGAAAAAATCAAGATAGAAGCTCCTTATCATGCTCTTACAAACGCGGGACATATCAGTTATATCGAACTTGATGGAGATCCTCTCAAGAACGTTGATGCTTTTGAAAAGATTGTTCGTTGTATGAAGGAATCAGGAATAGGATATGGTTCTATCAACCATCCTGTTGACAGAGACCCTGTTTGTGGATACACAGGTATCATTGATGATGTTTGTCCTAAGTGTGGAAGAAAAGAAGACGACGGAAAGCCTCGTTTTGAAAGAATAAGAAGAATCACAGGTTACCTCGTAGGAACACTTGACAGATTTAACGATGCTAAAAAAGCAGAAGAACGCGACAGAGTTAAACACTCTATCAAGGAATAAGATTTCTATAAAGTTTCAGGGCAACTTCCGTTTTGGTGTTGCCCTTGACTTTGTTTATAGGAGAGATATATTTGGAAATAAGAATAGCAGGTACAAGTAACGATTCTATTGTTGATGGTCCCGGAATACGTTTTACTATTTTCGTTCAGGGATGTCCTCATCATTGTAAAGGTTGTCATAATCCGCAAACTCATTCATATGATGGCGGAAAGCCGATTGATACAGATGAACTTTTGAAAAAAATTCTTGCAAACCCATTACTTGACGGAGTTACATTCAGCGGTGGAGAGCCATTTGTATATGCAAAAGAACTCGCTGATTTAGCAAGAAAAATAAAACAGAATAATCTTAATATTGTGACATATTCAGGGTATACTTTTGAAAGACTTATTTCTGAATCCACAGAAGAAAATGGATTTTCAGAACTTCTCTCTGAAACTGATATTTTGATTGATGGACCTTATTTAGAGAATGAACGTTCTCTTATGCTTCTTTTCAGAGGAAGTAAAAATCAGCGTATAATTGATGTGAAAAAGAGTCTTGAAAAAGGCTCTGTTGTTGAAATAAATCTTGATAATTAAAAAATAATAGGGGGTGTAAGTATCAAATCAGTCAGAAGAATAATTTTAACATTTATTGCGATAATGATGATGTTTTCTTTTACAGCTTGTGGAAAAGAAAATGATGGCACAGGTTATCTTTTCAGATATGATCTTTCTTCTGATCCTCAGAATCTTGATCCTCAGGTTGCTGTTGATACATCCTCACTTGTTGTTATAAGAAATATATACAGTGGTTTATTTACTTTATCCGAAACGGGTGCAATTGAAAATTCTCTTGCAACTGACTATACCATTTCAGATGATGGACTTATTTATGATATATCTATAAGAGATGATAATTTTTGGGCAAATGCCGATGGAAAAAAGGAACAGATAAAAGTAACTGCAAAAGATTTTGAATATGCTTTTAAAAGAATCTTTAATCCGCAGACATCTTCACCATATAAGGAAGATTTTATCTGTATAAAAAATGCCGAAAAAATAATTAATGGCGAAATTGATTATTCCGAACTTAAAGTAACGGCAACATCAGATTTTTCACTTAGAATAGAACTTGAATATCCGAATGCAGATTTTCTTTATCTTCTTACTACAACTCCAGCTATGCCTTGCAGTTCCTCACTTTTTCATTCCACAAATGGAAAATATGGCCTTGATCCCGATAACACATATACCAACGGACCTTTTTATGTTAAACAATGGGAATTTGATCCTTACGGGAAAAACAATTATATGATACTTCGTAAGAATAAGATGTTTTCCGAAGAAATGGATATTTCGCCATCAAGTCTTAACTTTTTTATCGAGAAGGAATATTCTGATAGAATAGCGGATTTTGAAAAAGAAGATATCGATTGTATAATAACAAAGGGTTCCGAAGATTTTATTGATGATGAAAATTATAGTTATACTGAGTATAAATACAAAACATATGGAATAATGATAAATCTCGATAATTCTTATTTTTCTCAGATAGAAGCGAGAGAAGCACTATGCCTTTCTATAGACAGAGGGGGATATAAAGATGAACTCACAAGGGGAAGAACCCCTGCTTATGCAATAATTCCTCCTGCGGTAAATATCCTGAATAAAAGCTACCGTGATCTGATATCAGATCAGGCTAAAATCACATATAATCCGTTACTTGCCAAGGAAAAATGGAATACATTTTTACAAAACAACGACATGTCGTCCCTTACAGGAGCAAATATTATAGTTAAAGAGGGGACAGAAAACAGTGATGATATAAATAGAATAACATCACAGTGGCAACAGAATATCGGTTTTTTCTGCGGAATAGAAGTTCTTCCTGAAAATGAATATAATCGAAGAATAGAAGAAAATGAGTATTTATTGGCACTTACTGATGTTACCGCTGATAATAACAGCCCTCGCGATGCACTTTCACAGTTTGTAACAGGTGATGAAGATAATAAATTCGGATATTCAAATGAACAGTTTGACAAAACATTCAACAATGCAATACATTCTGAAAAATTAAGTGATTCTGTTCAACTTTATTCAGATGCTGAAAGTGTAATTCTTAATGATTATTCATTTATTCCGGTTTTCTATGAAAGTGAATATCTTATTTATCCTAAAGAGATACATGGAATAGGTTATAATCCATTTACAAAAGAACTTAATTTTATTCATGCAAAGAATTTTGATTAATAAAAAAGCCTGAGAAGATTTCTTCTCAGGCTTTTATTTTATCAGTTATCAAATGAAACATTGACATTATAAACCATAGTCATAAGACTATCACCAAGGTGAGCGTTTTCAACAACTATATCATTGAAGGTTGGCTTAAGGTCACAATGGCTGAAATTCCAGAAAGCTTTAATGCCGTGCTTAACAAGTGTATCAGCAATCTGTTGTGCAGATTCTTTTGGGATACAAAGTATTGCGATAACAGGGGAGTTTTCATTACAGAAAATCTCTATTTTATCGGTATGCATTATTTTGAGATTTCCTACTTCAATATCAGTGAGTTCGGGATTTATATCAAATATGCCTATAAGCTTGCAACCTCTTGCATCAAAGTTCATATGCGTTGCAATTGCTCTACCAAGATTTCCGGCTCCGATAAGTATTGTTTTGTATCCTTTGTCAACGCCGAGAATTTTTCCGATTTCAGCATGAAGTTCAGATACATTATATCCATATCCCTGCTGACCAAATCCACCAAAACAGTTGAAATCCTGTCTTATCTGAGATGCGGTAAATCCCATTTTTTCAGAAAGCTCTCTTGATGAAATTCTTGTAACACCGTTATTTATAAGTTCCTGAAGAAATCTGTAATATCTAGGTAATCTCTTTATTACGGATGTAGAAACCGTACTTCCCATTTTATAGATGCCTCCTGACAAAGTTGTTATATCATCTCAACAAGTCTCTTGTTTATTTCGAGAAGGAATGTTTCTGTATCAACTGTCTGCTTGTTTTCAATCGAAGAAAGTGCAGCAAGGTCACCTGTCATTACGCCGTCTTCAATTGTTTTGATTGTTGCTTTTTCGAGTTTGTCAGCGAATTCGCAAAGGTCAGGAGTGTTATCAAGTTCTCCTCTTTTTCTGAGGGCACCTGTCCATGCAAAGAGTGTAGCAACAGAGTTTGTAGATGTCTTTTCACCTTTAAGGTGTTTATAGTAGTGACGCTGAACTGTTCCGTGCGCAGCTTCGTATTCATAAACTCCATCAGGAGAAACGAGAACAGAGGTCATCATAGCAAGGCTTCCGTAAGCAGTAGCAACCATATCAGACATTACGTCGCCGTCGTAGTTTTTACAAGCCCAGATATATCCGCCGTTAGAACGAACAACTCTCGCAACAGCATCGTCAATAAGTGTATAGAAGTATTCGATTCCTGCTTTTTCGAACTTTTCCTTATATTCGTTTTCATAGATTTCAGCAAAGATATCTTTGAAACGATGGTCATATTTCTTTGAAATAGTATCTTTTGATGCAAACCAGATATCCTGCTTTGTGTCAAGAGCAAAGTTGAAACAACATCTTGCGAATGATGCTATTGATTTGTCGATGTTATGAAGTCCCTGAATGATTCCGTCTGAATCAGAGAACTGATGAATAAGCTGACGAGTTTCTTTTCCATCTTTATCGGTTACGATAAGTTCTGCCTTAGCACCGGCAGGAACAACCATTTCGCTGTTCTTATAAACATCACCATAAGCATGACGAGCGATAGTGATAGGTTTTGTCCATGTGGGAATGTAAGGAGTGATACCCTTTACAATGATAGGAGTTCTGAATACTGTTCCGTCAAGAATAGCACGGATTGTTCCGTTAGGAGATTTCCACATTTCCTTGAGGTTATATTCCTTAACTCTGTCAGCGTTAGGTGTAATTGTAGCACACTTTACAGCGACGCCGTATTTTTTTGTAGCTTCAGCACTGTCAAATGTGACCTGGTCGTTTGTTTCATTACGGTATTCAAGACCAAGGTCATAGTATTCTGTTTTAAGGTCGATGTAGGGAGTAAGGAGAATGTCTTTAATCATCTTCCAGATGATTCGTGTCATTTCGTCTCCGTCCATTTCGACGAGGGGTGTCACCATTTTAATTTTATCAGCCATTTTATTTGCCTCCTAAATATAAAATTTAATAATTCCTATAACTAAAAGATGCAGGGGATAGAATATGTAGAAAAACCACTTGTGAAAAGGATTTCTGCTTCCGCGTTCTCCGTTATATAATCCGATAATAAATGGTGGAAACAACAAACCTAATTGCCAGAAATTTTGCCATAAAGGTAAAGCGCTTAAAACGTTTGTGGAGATAGCAATCGCCATAGAAGAAAGCGCTATGCAATAATATGAAATCCATTTGCCCTTATAATCATTTCTGTAAATTCCAAAGAAAAGAATCCATAAAACCGAAAAACACATCCAGTCACACGAAAGCGAAATAAAGCATAACGATATAACAATCATTATTCTGAGAGGTTTTTCGATAATTTCTATTTTCCATAAAGCGAGCGCTATCAAACCCAACATAAGCGTGAACATTACATTGAACGAAGGAATTAAAAGTTCGGGATTTATCCATAACTTTCCATCAATTATCATAACCGGAGGAGAAGTGAGTTTTTCTGCAATGACAAAAGGCAACTGCGAAATAACTGCGAAAATTCCTATACGAAATATGTATTTTTTAACATCTTTTGTATGAAAATATCCTTCGGAAATAAAATAACACATTATCGGAGCAGTAAATCTACCTATGAAATGCATTATCTGTCCCAAAATCGATGAAAACGGGACAAAAGCCCAGGCTATGTGGTCAATAAGCATCGCGATTATTGCAATATACTTTAAAACATTGGAATCAAGTGTTTTTTTCATAAAAATTAGTTTTTAAGGCTTTCTCTTGTGTAGTCAAGAAGACCACCGGCAAGGATAATATCCTTTGTTCTTCCTGTGAGTTCACAGAGAACAGGGATTTCAATATTCTTTGTTTTGTTGATAACAGTAAGAGTTGTCTTGCCTGCAATAACATCTGCTTTGACATTCTTTATTTCGAGCTTGTCGCCTTCGTTGATGTTATCATAATCGTTTTCGTTAACGAATGTAAGAGGAAGAATACCTGCATTTATAAGGTTAGCACGATGAATTCTTGCAAATGATTTAACAAGAACAGCCTTTACACCAAGATAGAGAGGAGCGAGTGCTGCGTGTTCTCTTGAAGAACCCTGACCATAGTTTGAACCGCCTACAATAATGCTCTGTCCGAGTTCTTTCGCTCTCTTGGGGAAATCTTTATCACATACTGTGAAACAATGTTCAGAGATAGCAGGAATATTTGAACGAAGAGGAAGAATCTTAGCACCTGCGGGCATGATGTGGTCAGTTGTAATGTTATCGCCTACTTTAAGAGAACAAGGAACATCTATTGTTTCCGAAAGAGGAGATGTTTGTGGGAAAGGCTTTATGTTAGGACCACGGAGAATTTCAACCTTGTCCATATCCTTTTCGTCAGCAGGAGATTCAACCATATTATCGTTGATGAGGAATGTTTCAGGAAGTTTGAATTCAGGCATATCGCCGATTGTTCTTGGGTCTGTGAATACACCTGTAAGAGCAGAAATGGCAGCAGTTTCAGGAGAAACAAGATAAATCTGACCATCCTTTGTTCCTGAACGTCCTTCGAAGTTTCTGTTGAATGTTCTGAGTGAAATACCCTTTGAGTTAGGTGACTGTCCCATACCGATGCAAGGACCACAAGCAGATTCAAGAATTCTTGCACCTGCTGCAATAAGGTCTGCAAGAGCACCGTTTTCAGCGAGCATTGTAAGTACCTGCTTTGAACCGGGAGCAATAGAGAGAGATACATCAGGATGAACTGTCTTGCCTTTAAGGATATGAGCAACCTTAAGCATATCAAGAAGTGATGAGTTTGTGCAAGAACCGATACATACCTGGTCAATTTTCATTCCGCTGAGTTCTTCAGCAGTTTTTATGTTATCGGGTGAATGAGGACAAGCAGCAAGGGGAA
>CALGTU010000121.1 GCA_937901465.1 uncultured Clostridia bacterium
TTTAGAAAGTAAGGGGATTTTCGTTTCAAGCGGAAGTGCCTGCTCAAAGGGAGCGAAAAGTTCTGTTCTTTCTGAATTCAGAATTACCGATGAATGTATCGACAGCGCGCTCAGAGTGAGCTTTTCAAGATTTACAACCTGGCAGGATGTAGATATGCTCATAAACGGCATAATCGATGGCCAGCAATCAATTTCAAGATAAAGGAAAAAAGACAGCTATGAAAGAAATCATACTCGCAAAATACGGCGAAATCGCACTCAAAGGTCTTAACAAAAGTCAGTTCGAAGCAATACTTGTAAAGAATGTAAAGAGAAGACTTTCAGATTTGGGACAGTTCAAAATTACAAGAGCACAGTCGATAGTTTTTATCGAACCTCTTTCAGAAGAAACCGATATTTCAGATGTAATAGAAAGAGTAAGAAAAACATTCGGATTTTCAGTTCTCTGCCGATGCGGAGTTTTTGAGAAAGATTATGAAGATATAAAAACCAACGGACTTTTATATCTCGAAGACGAACTTTCCTATGCCAAAGCCTTCAAGGTCGAAGCAAAGCGTTCAGATAAGAAATTCCCTATGAATTCACCCGCTATCTGCCGTGAATTCGGACACGACATTATGGAAAAATACCCTCATCTTTCGGTTGATGTAAAAAATCCCGATGTCGTTGTAACGGTTGAAATAAGAGAAACAAACGCCTATATCCACGCAGGCGTTATTCAGGGAGCAGGCGGAATGCCCGTAGGCACATCAGGTCAGGCGCTTCTTCTTCTCTCAGGCGGAATAGACTCTCCCGTTGCGGGATATATGATGGCAAAACGCGGAATTCATATCAATGCCATTCATTATGTAAGCCCACCCTATACATCTGACAGAGCAAGACAGAAAGTTGAAAGACTCTGCTCAAAGATTTCGGCATATTGTGGCGATATAAGATTTTTCTGCGTTCCTTTTACAGAAATCCAGGAAAAGATAAAAGATAACTGCCCCGAAGAACTTTTCACAATCATCATGAGAAGAATTATGATGAAAATAGCGCAGAAAATAGCAGAAAGAGAAAACCTTTCAGCACTCATCTTAGGCGAAAGCGTAGGACAGGTTGCAAGTCAGACTATGGGTGCCATTGTCTGCACAGATGCAGTAGCCAAGATGCCTGTTTTCCGTCCCGTTATCGGAATGGATAAATCAGAAATAGTTGAAATAGCAAGAAAAATCGACACATTCGATATTTCGATAGAACCCTATGAAGACTGTTGCACAGTTTTCACCCCCAAACATCCAAAAACAGCGCCCGTTCTTTCAGATGTCGAAGAAGCTGAAGCACTTTTCGATTTCGAGCCCCTCATTGATAAGGCAGTGGAAGAAACCGAAACCGCATTAAAGCTGATACCTCTTTTAAAGAAAGAGCTGTTTAATATCTATGTGGATTTCTTTGAGAAGCAGTTGAAAAGATTAAAAAAGGAGATATAATACAGACTCAATACAATCTCCCTTTGCGTCTTACTTTAACCGCAACACCACTATATTCTTATAAAACAAACACCGTGAGTCCTCTCCATTTTCTCCGAAGAACTCACGGTGTTATCTTTACTCTTTTATATACTTTCGAATCGCCCTTGTCCATATTTTCATGACAAGTTTTTGCGGCATAAATTTCACATTCATATGCTGACATTTTACAAACAACGAACATACGGACATATCCCGCTTTTTCTCCGCATCCTTAAGGGCAGTCCGAACCACCTTCTCTGCGGTCACCATTCCCGGGTATTTCACCTTTTTCCCGTTCATCTCCTTCGGAAGCAGTTCCGTATCCACCCAGCCCGGACATACCGCCGTTACTGTAATCCCGGTTCCTTTCAGTTCCACATTCAAAGCTCTGGAATAATTTCGTTCAAAAGCTTTCGATGCCGCATAGAGATTGATATACGGATTCGGCTGAAATGCAGAAGCGGACGCAATATTTAAAATGTTGCTCCCATGCTCCATATATGGAATACATATATTACATAACA
>CALGTU010000122.1 GCA_937901465.1 uncultured Clostridia bacterium
TTTCGGTAATGGGTATGAAATGGAATGTAAATTTACATGTTCTATAGATTCTGCTTGCCCCTATATTTTTGTGCAACCCAAAAGTGAAATGGAACTGCAAGGTATTTCAGAAACATATGTAATAAATAACATTTCACTTCCTAAACTAATACAGGAAGACAAATAACATATAAAAGATACAGATTACCACCAATCAAAAAGGAGTGGCATCTGATATGTCAAAGGATGAACGAGCAGAAAAATCCCCAAGTAGACATAAATGTTATTACGCCACAAAAACGATACATAGAAGAATTTATGTCGTGGTATATAAAGAGATAAAATACACCCGTGAAAACTCTTCACGGGTGATTTTTTGCCTTTTTCCTACAAAAATATGCGCATTACACAAATCAGACTATGAATCTTTGTTCGAAAAAACACTGCGCAAAATGAGGGGTTTGGTGGTATTATTAGAGTAGGGGTAAAAGTATCTTCCCCTGAATAGAATACTTATGAAAGGAGGTTTATCTATGAAGAAAATCGCGGCGGCATATATCCGTGTTTCGACAGACGACCAGCTCGAATTCTCGCCCGACAGCCAGATAAGGAAAATCCGCGAATATGCCGAAAGGAACAACATTCATATCCCCGATGAATACATCTTCACCGATGAGGGAATTTCGGGGCGAAAGGCCGAAAAGCGTCCTGCTTTTATGGAGATGATTTCACTCGCAAAAACACGCCCCAAACCTTTCGATATTATCCTTGTCTGGAAATTCTCGCGTTTTGCCCGAAACCGTGAGGACAGTATAGTCTATAAATCAATGCTTCGAAAACAATGCAAGATAGATGTCATTTCGGTTTCCGAGCAGATAGGCGAGGACAAAACTTCAATCCTCATAGAAGCGCTTTTAGAGGCTATGGACGAATACTATTCCATTAACCTTGCGGAAGAAGTTAAAAGGGGAATGAACGAAAAATTCTCCCGTGGGGGAGTTGTTACGGCACCGCCTTTCGGCTACAAAATGGGTGACGGAAGATTTATCCCCGATGACGAAACAGCGCCCGTTGTGAGAATGATTTTTGATGACTATATATCGGGACTCGGAATGAGAAAAATCGCAACAAAACTAAACGATATGGGTATAAAAACAAGAAAGGGGAACAGTTTTCAGAACAGGAATGTCGAATACATTCTGACCAACCCGACATACATAGGAAAACTTCGAAGAAACACCGACGGAAAAGAAGTTACCGACAGATATTACAGGTCGGCAGACATTTCTGTTGTTGACGGACAGCACGAGCCTATTATCAGCGATGAGGTCTTTAAAAAAGCAGGTGAAAAACTTTCTGAAAACAGAAAGCATTATAATAACAATGTGAGAAAAGATGACGGCGCAGGGTTTATGTTAAAGGGACTTGTAAGGTGCTCTTCGTGTGGTGCAACGCTTGTCAATTCCTCAAACGGAACTTCTCTCCAATGCCATAAATACGCAAGGGGACAATGCAGAACTTCTCACAGCATAACGATTAAAAAACTCAACAGTGCAGTTATAGAAAAGATAAAATCAGATTTACAGAATACAGAACTCTGCTTTATGCAGAATACTGAAATTTACGAAAACGATACAACAAACGAAGTCAATGAAAATCTTTTAAGAAAAGAAGAACAGAAACTTGAAAGAATAAAAGAAGCCTATCTTTCGGGGATAGACACACTTGAAGAATACAGAAAGAATAAATCCGAAACAGAAAAAAGAATAAGAGAACTTAAAGGGGCTAAAAAGACATCCCCACAGAAAGAAAAAGGAAAAACAATCAGAACAGAATTATCCGAAATAATAGAAAAACTAAAGAGTAACGAAATCTCTGAAAACGAAAAAAACCGACTTTTATCGTCGGTTATATCTGACATTATATTTGACAGAAAAAATATGACTATAAGAATATCATACCATAAGGTTTAATAATAAAAAACATATCTTCGAGCCGGCTGGACCACCCAACTGGCTCACAATTATTTTAGCAGCCGCAGGGTCGGGCTTTTTTATTTTAACGGGATATTGAAGTTTTTTCTCATAGTTCCACATAAATTAGTCCTCCTTTTCCCAGGGCCATCTGCCGTCTGTCCAGTCCCAATGTGTTTCCGCCTTGGACTGTCTTGCGGTTAAAGGGCCATATTTATCCGTATATTCTTTTACGGCTGCGTTATAAAGGTCACGATACTTTCTGAAATAAGAAAGTGCCTCTTCGCATGTTTTATGAGTATCGAGATAAAGTGTGATTTCGTCGATAGCGAAACTATACATCATAATTGTTTTTAAAAGACTTTCCTTAGCGTCGTTTGTTATCATTTGCATCAGGTACAGCCTCCTCTCCTATAAAGGGAAAATCAAGCGATTGAAAGATAGTTCCTCTTACGAAGCCGACATTTTCGGCATAGGGTTTTTCCCAGAACTGAAAAGGAACATAAGCCATAGCGAGCGAAACCTTATCAGGAATAGCGCTGTCAGGCATTTTAAGTGCGTTTGTAGTATTCATAGAAATTTTCCTTTCTGAAAAACTATCCACTCGGGACACTAATATACTATGCCTTATTCGACAAAATGCTACAAAATAAAAATGGCACCCATTGGTGCCATTTTTTAATACTCTTTTAAGTTTCTTATAAACTTAAATGTTTCCTTTTCGCCTTTTTCTGAAAGCATTGTGAGAAGTTTCTCGATAAGGTCAGAGGTTTCGGGGTTTATTACTCTTCTTCCCTTAGCTTTCATAAAATAATCGAGTGCGGCTTTATCGTGATAATTCTTTTTCATATAGATTTTACAAGCGGCAACTCTGTCGCAGAACATTTCTTTAACATACTTAACGGGCATCTTAACCGGCGACATAAGCTTTGTTTCGGGGTTATAGTCGGTCCAGTATTCAAAATGGTGACGGTTTCTGCCCTTATGGTGAAGCCACGCCTCGGAATATCCCTTGTCCCCCAGGCGCGCACGGATCACGCCCATGGCCACTGTGTCAGACATGGCGAAGACAGCGGTGGTATCGGGCTTGACAGCGAAGAAGCCGCGGGCGATGTCGTAGGCGCCGCGCAGGGAGAAGCGGGTGTCCACATAGCGCTCCTCGTCAAAGGTGACGCCGGCGGCTTCAAGCGCAGCCATCGCGCCCTGCGCATTTAACTGACGCGCAAAAACAGCCTCGCCCGAATAAGTATACGCGACTAAAATATCACCAAAACGGCGCTTTAAATCTTCAAGGTCGCGACTCAAACATAAAATAGCCATTATCTCGCTCGC
>CALGTU010000123.1 GCA_937901465.1 uncultured Clostridia bacterium
GGTCGTGAGTTGGTGGCTGTTTTGGAAGAGCAAGGTTACGATTGGATCAAAAAAGAAGTAGGAGAATAATGGTACAAGATAGTTACATAGCATTGTTTAAAGAAAACGAGGCTTTGTTTCAGCAAAACCTACTGCTCTGGCGATGATAGCATCGTCTATTCCCATTTTACGCATCTGTGAAGTTGCGAGATATTCAGCGTTACCACCAAGCATGATGTCGGTTCCACGACCTGCCATGTTGGTTGCGATTGTTACCGCACCATATTTACCTGCCTGAGCAACGATTTCAGCTTCCTTTGCATGCTGTTTAGCATTGAGGACTTCATGCTTTATTCCTGCTTTGCTGAGCATTTTACTGAGGATTTCTGATTTTTCGATAGATATTGTTCCGACAAGAACAGGCTGTCCCTTTGAGTGACACTGCTTAATCTGTTCTATAACAGCACGGAATTTTGCCATTTCTGTCTTATAAACGATATCCGAATGGTCTTTTCTGATAACAGGCTTATTTGTAGGAATTTCAACAACATCGAGACGGTAGATTTCCTTGAATTCGGATTCTTCTGTCATCGCTGTACCTGTCATACCTGAAAGTTTTGCATAAAGTCTGAAATAGTTCTGGAATGTTACTGTTGCGAGTGTCTTACTTTCCTTCGCAACTCTTACGCCTTCCTTGGCTTCTATCGCCTGGTGAAGACCATCGTTATATCTTCTTCCCTGCATAAGACGACCTGTGAATTCATCAACTATGATAACTTCGCCGTTCTGAACAACATAGTCGATATCCTTCTGCATTACGCCTATAGCCTTGATAGCCTGATTTATATGGTGAAGAAGAGTCATGTTTTCAGCGTCCATAAGGTTTTCGACATTGAACATTTTTTCTGCTTTTTTAACACCGCGACGGGTAATCGTTGCGTTTTTACCCTTTTCGTCGATGATATAGTCACAGCCTTCGTTTACTGCTTCCTGATCTTCTTTTGTATCCATTTCTACAATTTTCTTACCTTCAAGCATCTTGGCAAATCTGTCAACTATTGTATAAAGCTTTGTTGAAGCTTCGCCTTCGCCTGAAATGATAAGAGGAGTTCTTGCTTCGTCGATAAGGATAGAGTCAACTTCGTCGACGATAACGAAATTATGTTCGCGCTGAACTTTTCTCTCTTTATGAGTAACCATGTTATCACGGAGATAGTCAAATCCGAGTTCGTTATTTGTTCCGTAAGTGATATCGCATGCATATGCCGCACGACGCTGGTCGTCATTAAGGTTATGAGTTATACAGCCTATTGTGAGTCCTAAGAATCTGTAAACCTTTCCCATTTCTTCAGACTGATACTTAGCGAGGTAGTCGTTTACTGTTACGACATGAACGCCCTTGCCATCAAGTGCGTTAAGATATGAAGCGAGACAAGCAACAAGAGTTTTACCTTCACCTGTCTTCATTTCAGCGATTCTTCCCTGATGAAGAACAATAGCACCTATTATCTGAACGGGATATGGTTTTTTACCGAGAACACGCCATGCTGCTTCGCGGCATGTTGCAAGTGCTTCGGGAATTATATCATCGAGGGACTCACCGAAAGAAAGTCTGTCCTTCAATTTATTGGTCATATCCTTGAGTTCATCATCAGACATCTTGGAATATTCTTCTTCGAGGTCAAGAACTTTTTGCTTTATCGGTTCGATACGTTTAAGTTCTTTCGCACTGTAAGAACCGAAAATTTTATCTAACATTGCCATTTTTCTCACTCCGCCTTATTTATTTTGATATTAAAACAATCAAATAATATTTTAACACATAATGGTGTCAAAGTCAATAATTTTACACCAATAAATATGTTAAATCTGCCAATTTATTTCTTCAATGCCGTTTTCTTTCAGAAACTCATTTGTTTTCGAGAAATGACGGCATCCGAAAAAGCCGTTATACGCTGAAAGAGGGCTCGGATGTGCCGCTTCGAGTATTTTATGGGAAGGATTTGTTATAAGTGCTTTCTTATTTCTTGCGTTTCTTCCCCAGAGAATGAAAACCATGGGTTTTTCTCTTTTGTTGAGATGTGAAATAACCGTGTCGGTAAAAACCTCCCAGCCTTTGCCCTGATGTGAATTTGCTTGTCCTTCTCTGACCGTTAAAACCGCGTTAAGAAGAAGGATGCCTTCTTCAGCCCACTTGGTAAGAGTTCCGTTATGAGGCTCTGTAAATCCTATATCGTCATGGAGTTCTTTGAATATATTTTTGAGAGAAGGCGGTTTTTCTATACCTTCTCTTACAGAAAAACAAAGTCCGTGAGCCTGTCCTTCGCCGTGATACGGATCCTGACCGATAATAACCGCCTTGACATTTTCATAAGGAGTATATTTAAGAGCGTTGAAAATGTCATACATATCAGGGAAAATCTTTCTTGTAAAATATTCCTGCTTCAGAAATTCACGTAATTTAAGATAATATTCCTTTTCAAACTCTCCTTTGAGAACTTCGTCCCAATCGTTTCCTATGTTTACCATAACAGAAGCTCCTTCCCAGAATACAGAATTCTGTTACATTATATCACAAAAAGGTCAGATAATCAAATTAAGAAACGGTATAGAAATCAAGCATACCAAAAGATACAAAATATGTGTTTTTTAATAAAAAAATCTTGATATATATGTAAAAATGTGGTATAATTATCCGAACAGATAAATTTATTGCAGAATCGGAGGGATTTGTTTTGTATCCTTTTTTAGTATGCTTTCAGCTTATACTGGTTATAGCAGCTGTTGTCACTCTTGTAGAAATCATATCTTCAAACCCGTTGCTTGAAGGAAAATATCTTTTCATAGCTCTTTGTGGTGCGATAGTTCATTCAACAGGATATCTTATAGAAATAATATCAAAAGACCTGAGTTCTGCAATGGTTTCTGTAAAGTTCCAATATTTAGGGCTTTGTTTCGGATTATTCATGCTTCTGATGTATTCTTTCAAAGCTTGCCGAACAAAACTTCCTGAAATTGTTAAGGGCATTTTTCTTTTGATAAATACGATTACATGTCTGCTTGTTTTTACAACAGATGTTTTAGACCACAAGCTTTATTACAAATCCTTCTCTTTTGAAACCGAAGGATTATATCCTCACCTTGTTCTCGTTAAGGGTCCGCATTATTACATTCATACAATCACTGTACTCGTAATGATAATTGTTCTTGTTATCATGGGAGTTATACGTTTTTCTGCGGCAGCAAAAGCAAATATAAAAGACACAAAATTCATAGCCGCAATAATCGGGGTCGGTTCGCTTTCTATAATCGTTGTTCTGCTTTATAATACAGGTGCACTTCAGTATTACGATCCTTCTTCACTTCTTTTCGTTCTCATGTGTATCTTTATCAGATTCAACATCTACGATATCGGTGAAAGTGCTATGCAGATTGTAACCGAATCTATAAACCAGAGTATTATAGTCGTTGACAAGAATTACATATATATCGACTGTAACCCTGAAGCCAAAAAGGTTTTCCCCGAACTTGAAGAGGGCAATTTTGAAAGAAAGAGAATCGGGTCTTACCTTACCGTTCTCGAAGATATATTTGTTACGCAGAGTAATCACGAATTCAAGATAAGAGACAGATTCTATCGTGCGGATGTATTTCCTGTAACCTCAAAAAACACTGATAAGATAATAGGCTATGCCGCTTGTATAATGGACTGTACTCAGAGTCATTTCAATATGAGAGATATTATTGAAATGAAAAACAAAGCTGACAACGCAAACAGAGCGAAGAGTGAATTTCTCGCTAATGTTTCTCACGAAATAAGAACTCCTATGAACTCTATTCTCGGTATGGCTGAACTTGCTCTCAAAGAAGATATGAGCGATAGCGTAAGAGAAAAAATATACGACATAAGAGTTGCGGGAGATACTCTTTTAACTCTTATAAACGATATTCTCGACTTCTCGAAAATCGAATCGGGCAAAATGGAAATTACCGAACACGAATACAGCCTTAATTCCCTTCTCCACGATATCATAACCATGATTCAGATAAAG
>CALGTU010000124.1 GCA_937901465.1 uncultured Clostridia bacterium
GTTAATATTGCAACTGTTTGAGTTGGTTCAGGGGTTGGTTTTGAATCTAATGTTTCATTTTTTATAGTTATTTCTTTTACAACATTTGATACATCTTTTGTTTCATATTCAATTGTTGTCATCTTTAAATTGCTTAGTGTTATTTTTCCAGTTCCTTCTGTATTTGCTGTTGTAAATTCAATACTTATTATTTCTTCTGTTTTTGCTCCTTCTGCTTTATATATGTTAAATACCCCTGTATCTTTATTAAAAGTTAAATTCCAATTGTTTTTTCCTGTATCATTAATATAGCTTCCAGATAATCTTCCGCAGACTGATGAATGACCATGGCACTCGCCTCCTTCCAGCATGTTTATTTATCATATCAAGTTTATCCCATAATTGCAAGGCACATTTCTTTTGCACGTTCTCCCAACCATCCTTTTTTCCCTTTTAAAAAAAATAAAATTTTTTCTTAAAGTCTATTGACAATCTCAGTTTTTTTTGTATAATGATATCTGTTCGTTGCGGCGAACAAACGATATAGCGGGTTTGTGTAATGGTAGCACAGCAGACTCTGACTCTGTATGTGAGGGTTCGAATCCTTCACCCGCTGCCAAACCTCGGAGCTTCGGTTCCGAGGTTTTCTTTTTTATGTTTAGATGTTTATTATATATTTATTAGTGATTTTATATTAAATTCAGATAACTTATCTTCTACCTCAGAAAAAAGTTTGTCAACAAGAGAATTTCTGTATTTTAGAATCTCCTTATGAGCTTCAAACTCAGCTTTATTTGCAATAAGAGCATATTTTCCACTGGACTTTTTTGCGTTATCCTTTACATCATCATATGCTCTTTTGGTAAATGTATCATTAGCTTTTTTTACTATTTTCTTCTTTTCTTCTTCACTGTCTTTAATTATTGCGTTTGTTTCTGCTTCAACCTGTGCATTTACAGCATCAAAGAAAAGTTTTGTTCTTTTTTCATTTGCTGAAGAATAGTCAACCGCTATTTCTTTTGCCATAATATTCCTCCTAAATGCTGATACCGATAGATTCCTTAAGATATTTCGATATGGAATTCGTTATATCAGATGTAGCATGACGGTCGGGTATTTCGACAATCAGAGGCTTTTTACGATTAAGTTTGAATTCATAAACATAATCGTAAGCCATTTCGACAATCTTGTTTGTGAGAAGTACAACAGCAATTTCATCATTATCAGAAGCGTTTTCGAGTTCTTTAATAACACTTTCTTTATCATGAACAACCACTCCGTCAATACCCGAAAGACGCATACCTATACGAGTATCAACATTATCGCTTATAAGATAGAACTGCATATTATCAACCGCTTTCTTTATTATCCGAGTTTACCCAGAATCATGAATGAGATAAGGAATCCGTAAAGAGCAACACCTTCACCGAGAGCAACAAAGATGAGGGCTTTAGAGAAAGCCTTGGGTTCTTCTGAAACTGCACCGATAGCAGCGGGAGCAGCTGATGCAACGGCTATACCACATCCGATCGAACCAAGACCTGTAGCAAGTGCTGCAGCGAGATATCCGAGTCCGTCACTGCTCATTCCTTCTGAAGCGGGTGCTGTTTCAGAAACAACAACCTGTGCTTCATCAGCAGGAACTTCTGAATCAGCATTTACCTGAATCCCAAAAGGAAGAACGATAGCAAGAAGCATAACTCCTGCAAATGTGCAAAGATTTATTTTGAAAGCTCTTTTAGCTTTATCAACAGTAACATTTTTTGAAAGTGAATAAACTACAGGTGAAATGATAAGTGCAAGTGCAACGAGTGGTAATAAATAAATAAGCATGATATTTTCCTCCAAAACTATTTAGTAGTTATATTTTTTATTTTCATATTTACAGGTTCAAACGCCCTTCCGTCGCCATCGTAAAATCTTGAAAATACTTCATAAAATTCAAGTCTTAAAGACTGAATACCTACTATAAGTCCTTCCATTCCTATAACAAAAATATTTCCAAGAATAATAACGAGTATAGAACCCGATTTTCCGGCCATTTCTGCAAGAAGCATTACAACAGACATCATGCCGGCATGAGAAAGGATAAATCCACCCACTCTAACAAAAGAAAGTGTGTTTGTTGCAAATCCAAGACCGAATTCAAAAACCTCAAAGAAGTTTGATGCAATAAAATCTCCGATTCCTACTTTTTCAATCGGTTTCTTCATTATAATGCAACCAAGTATTTCTCTGAAAAACATAAGCAACGCAGGAATCACAATAAGAAATACCACATATGCAGGAGTAAGAAGATTCATTCCGAGAAGAAGATTTCCCACAAGTCCTCCTAAAATCGCAACAAAGAAAATAAGACCTGCTATTCCGTTATTTGAAAAAAGAGCACGTTCATAATCTTTCTGCTTGAAACCAATGCAGATATTTATAATAATCGTTACAATGATAAACACAACTCCTAGTGCAATTGCGCCATAAAGAATAGTATTTATATTATCCATAACTTCAAAAGGTTTTTCTTCAAATCCCATATTTCTGAAAACAGGATCAAGAAGATGCTCGAATCCAAAAACGCTTCCGAAAAGGAATCCGAAAACTGCGCTTGAGATACCTACTCTTTCGAGTATTGCACCAAGTTTGTTTTTCTTAAAGTGCCATAAAAAAGCACCAGCTATCGCAATTATAATGCCTTGTCCTAAATCGGCAAACATAAGACCGAAAAGAAGCGTATATGTTATAGCGACAAGCATTGTAGGGTCAAACCCATTATGCGATGGCAGCCCATACATTTCGACAAACATTGAAAAAGGTTCTGCAAAAATATTATTTTTCAATTTAGTCGGAGGCTTTAATCTGTTGTCACGTTCACAAGGTCTTGAAAGAACAGAAACTGTATCCAGTTCTTTGAATAATGTTGTGAATTCCTTTGCTTTCTTAGCAGGAACATATCCTTTGATGAGTATATACTTATCATCATAAAGAGCAACTTCTCTTCTGAGTTCAAACATTCCCGATAAATAAACAAGCTTAGAATAAATCATATTGAGTTTTTCTTTGTTTTTATCAATAGATTCATCAATCTGTTTTTTAAGTATTTCACAAATTTTATCAGCAACCGCTTTGTCTTCTACATAATATCTTAAACATTTTCCCAAATAAACGCCATAACCATCCTTATAGGGTTCATTGTATATATTGAAATCTTTATTTGGATTCCAAATAAATGAGCAGGATTTAATAACATTGTGAAAATCTATGTATGTTTTAAGTTCATCATATACGGTTGGGTGCAAAATGCCACCAGTTTGATACGCCACAGATAAAGAAATACGGTTAAATTCTACAACTGTGTGTTCAATCTCTTTAACAAACGGTTCTTGTATCACAACTTCATAATCTTTAATCGTAACATAGTTTTTGTTATTGTCACATACAAACAAAGCAACTATTTTAGCTCCTTTTGTCAGCTTTGGACAAGGTACGATTATATGAATATAGTTATCACATAAAAACACATCAACATTTAAGTTGTCAGCAATACAAACGCCCCTACAAAAATTCTGATACTGATTGATGATGTTACATTCTTTGTATAGTCCCTTAAATTTCATAAATATATTTTTTTCATTTTTACAAATACAACAAAATATCACTTCAATTATATGATTGTCAACGGACAACATTTCGAATTGAAAACTGAAATTAATTTTCAACTTTCAATTTTAAATTTCAAATTCAAGCCCGAACCATTTATTGAACAACTTTTCCAGACAAAATACAGCGACATCTCCAATCAATTCATCATATACATCATCGAAAGCCAAATATTTTTTCCGACTGCTCTCATTTTCCAACTCATGCAGTTTCTCTTGATACTTAGGATATAAGGCACGTATTTCAGACTCCAATTCTTTAATTCGTTTACAGTCCTCATAACCTTGTATCAGAAACGCTTCGGCATCGCGTATCAGTTCTGGTTTACCCAAAGACACTTTACGATAAGGAGATTCCATTCTGATGCTAGTCCATGCGCGTGACTGATTCGTCAGAACACCTTTAAGGAGCGTTCCATCAGGAGCGACGGTTTCAATTTCCTTATGTATCACCAGTTCTTCATTAACAGCCTTAACTATGCCCCAGCACAACAATTCGTTTGTAAGTTCATCGTATTCACCACTTCGTATCATTTCCATACATCCATCCATTAGTTCTTCTTTATTCATAGCAGCGATGTCGTAATCGTCATACTTCTCTGGATCATAATCACTTGTGATATAAGGCATCACTGTCACCAGAGCCTCTTTTCTCGCCATTTCTGAAAGCGGCAAGTCAAGCCAAGCGAGTCGTTCGAGCCATTGTTCCGTAGCACAATATATCACAGTCCTAGAACCCATACTGACGCCACACTGATTGATGTAAGCTTTTGTAAGTAATGTAAGAGCAGACATGACGTCGTGGCTTTCACCCTTCTTTGCGTAAGATTCTATTAATTCGTAATTCATATTAA
>CALGTU010000125.1 GCA_937901465.1 uncultured Clostridia bacterium
AGATTTTACGGCTTCGATATAATCAATAACATAAAGCCATACTGAAGTATCAATTTTTACAGAGCAACCGTTTGCACTGAATGTTGATAACTCTGTATTTTCTTCTGTATCTTTAACTTCTTCTGTAACAACTTCTGTTTCTTCGGGAGTTGTTTCTGCCGTTGTAGTTTCTTCTTCAGCTACTCTTTCGGGAACTGTATCTTCGATATAACTCTTGAAAGTTATTTCATCTTTTACCTCAGGTTTCTTCATACAAGCAGTAAATGACATCATCATTGCCACTACTATTGAAATAAGTATTATTTTCTTCATTTTCATTCTCCTTAAAATACGGTTTTAAGGGCGACAAAGAAATGTCGCCCTTATTTTTAAAACTTAGTGATGGAAAAGTCTCATTCCGTTGAATGCCATAGCAATGCCATACTTATTGCATGTTTCGATTACATGGTCATCACGGATAGAACCGCCGGGTTCAACAATGTATTCAACGCCTGTCTTGTGTGCTCTTTCAATGTTGTCGCCGAATGGGAAGAAAGCGTCTGAACCGAGTGAAACCTTGTCAAGCTTTGTGAGCCATTCTTTCTGTTCTTCCTTTGTGAAAACTTCAGGCTTAACCTTAAAGATTGTCTGCCATGTTCCTTCAGCGAGAACATCTTCGTATTCATCAGAAATATAAACATCGATAGCGTTGTCTCTGTCAGGACGACGGATATCGTCAACAAACTGAAGACCTAAAACCTTGGGGTTCTGACGAAGCCACCAGTTGTTAGCCTTGTTACCTGCAAGTCTTGTGCAGTGAATTCTTGACTGCTGACCTGCACCGATACCGATAGCCTGTCCGTCTCTTGCATAGCAAACGCTGTTTGACTGTGTGTATTTAAGTGTGATAAGAGCAAGGATAAGGTCTCTCTTTGCTTCATCGGGAAGATTCTTGTTTTCTGTTACCATGTTTGCGAAAGTATCATCGCCGAACTTGATTTCGTTTCTTCCCTGTTCAAATGTGATACCGAAAACCTGCTTGTGTTCGATAGGATCGGGCTTGTAGTTTTCATCAATCTTGATGATGTTGTATGTGCCTTTTCTCTTTGACTTGAGGATTTCAAGTGCTTCGTCTGTGTATCCGGGAGCGATAACACCGTCAGAAACTTCTCTCTGAAGCATAATAGCTGTTTCCTTGTCGCAAACATCTGAAAGTGCTACAAAGTCACCATAAGATGACATTCTGTCAGCACCTCTTGCTCTTGCATAAGCACAAGCGAGGGGTGAGAGTTCGAGATCGTCAACAAAATAGATTTTCTTGAGTGTGTCTGAAAGGGGAACACCTACAGCAGCACCGGCGGGTGAAACGTGCTTGAAAGATGTTGCAGCAGGAAGACCTGTTGCTTCCTTGAGTTCCTTAACAAGCTGCCAGCCATTGAAAGCGTCCATAAAGTTGATGTAACCTGGCTTTCCGTTGAGAACTTCTATAGGAAGATCACAGTTTGCTGTAAAGATTTTTGCGGGTTTCTGGTTGGGGTTACAACCATATTTGAGTTCAAGTTCCTTGCTCATAATTCTTTCTCCTTTTCTTAATTAAACATTTTTGTTTACTATTCTTGATTCAGCCTTGCCTGTTTCAAGGTCAATGTATCTTGTGAAGAGTGAAACCTTGTTTTCTTCGTTGAGGTTTTCCCAAACGTAGTTTGTGAAAGCGTCGATATCCATATCAGGAACAGAAAGCTTCTTGGGTTCACCTTCAAAACTTGGAAGAGGATTTCCTGCAGCCTTGTATGTATGAATGAATCTTGCTTCGCCGGCTTTAGGATTGCTGTAAGCAAATGTGTTTCTGATGCAGCAAGCGTCATCGCCGTCATCACTCTTAAGGATTGACATAGCCATGTTCATTCCACCATTTTCAAGATGAATGATACCTGAAATTCTGGGTGTGAAGTTAGGCTTGTCATCTTCAAATTCTCTTGTTCTGAGTGACTGTTCAAAGGTAAGCTGCTTGTCCATACCTTCATAGATAGTGTCTGTCTGGTCACCGTTTGTAACAATAGTCTTGTTGCCAAGAACTCTTACTGGTGCGTAAATGATGAGATGTGGATCAACCATCTTTGATTCATCAAAAGCCTGTGTTCTGATTCCGTCGCCATCTGTAACAAAAACTCTGTTACGGCTGTTTTCGCTTCTTCCCATAATGAAATAAGCGATAACGGCTTTCTTACCATCTGTTGATTTACCAAGGATGATTCCTCTTCCGTGGTATTCAAGACTCTGAAGTTCTTCTGCAATGTTTCTCATAGCAACTTTCCTTTCTTATTCCGAAACGACAGCTTTGCCGTCTCTTATTTCTATTTTGTCATCACAGAAAAGTTTCACAGCATGAGGGAGTATCTTCCATTCAGCCTCTTCCATAATTCTTTTCTGTAAAGTTTCGGGTGTATCGCCGTTTTTAACTTCAACGGCTTTCTGAAGGATAATAGGTCCTCCGTCGCATTCTTCAGTTACAAAATGAACAGTAGCACCGCTGAGCTTTACTCCCTTATTGAGTGCGGCTTCGTGAACATGAAGTCCGTAAAAGCCTTTTCCACAGAATGAAGGAATAAGTGCGGGGTGAACATTTATCATTTTATAAGGGAATGCATTGCATACCTGTTCATCAAGGATTGTCATAAATCCCGCGTAAACAACAAGGTCTGCATTTTCCGCCTTTAAAGTATCCGCCATAGCCTTGCTGTAAGCCGCTACATCAGGATAGTCCTTTCTTTTAAGAACAATGGTTTTTATTCCGTTATTCTTTGCTCTTTCAAGTGCATAGGCGTCTTCTTTCGATGAGATTACACAGGTGATTTTTCCGTTTCCTGTTTCCCCTCTTTTTTCAGCATCGATAAGTGCCTGAAGATTTGTTCCGCCGCCTGAAACGAGAACTGCAATATTTTTCATATCAGTCCACCTCAGTTGATAACAACGCCGTCATCGCCGTCATAAAGTTCACCTAAAACATAAGCTTCATCGCCTGCTGCTTCAATAGCCTTGATAGCCGCATCAACATCTGCCTTGTCAACAACAACTGTCATACCAACGCCCATGTTGAATGTATTGAACATATCTCTTTCAGGGATATTTCCAACCTTAGCGATAAGTTCGAAAATAGGAAGAACCTTAACATCTGCTCTGTTTATCTTAACTGAAAGTCCATCAGGAAGTGCTCTCGGAATATTTTCATAGAATCCGCCACCTGTGATGTGTGAGATTGATTTAACCTTAACTGAATCAAGAAGACTCTTTACAGCCTTAACATAGATTCTTGTGGGAGTAAGAAGTGTTTCACCGAGTGTAGCACCAAGTTCGTCATAGTATTTTGAAAGATTTTCTTCGTTAACATCAAAAACTTTTCTTACAAGTGAAAAGCCGTTTGAATGAACACCGCTTGACTTTATAGCGATCATAACGTCCCCTGCCTTCTGGCTTTCGGGATCAAGAATCTTAGGTCTGTCAACAACACCTACCGAGAAACCAGCAAGGTCGTATTCATCATCGGGCATAAGACCCGGGTGTTCTGCTGTTTCGCCACCGATTAAAGCACATTCAGCCTGAACGCAACCTTCAGCAACGCCTGAAACGATTTCAGCAATCTTTTCGGGATAATTCTTTCCGCAAGCGATATAGTCGAGGAAGAAAAGCGGCTTTGCGCCCTGACAAACGATGTCGTTTACGCACATTGCCACGCAGTCGATACCGATGGTGTCGTGCTTGTTCCTGAAACAAGAACAGGGTCTTCCATATCCTTGCAACCAAGAGCAAATAATCCGCCGAATCCGCCGATACCAGACATAACTCCGGGAGTTTTTGTTCTTGCAACATGCGCTTTCATAAGTTCAACTGATTTGTAACCGGCGGTAACGTCTACACCGGCGTCCTTATAGCTGTCTGAAAAACTTTTCATATCATCTTATCCTTTCATTATCATCATAATGTTTTTTGACTTATTTTTTACCATTCCAGCAATATGTACAGAGTTTGCAATCAGGAAGACCTATCGCATTAATTGTTCCCTCAAGCGACTGATATTCAAGCGAGGTAAGTTTCAGTTTTTCGCATATTGCTCTTCTGAGATTCTTTCCTCTTTCGGTATTTGTATCACTATACTCTGCAATATATTTAGCACCCTCTTCTCCCTCAAACTCATGGATTATCTGTCTTGCGATAAGTTCCATTTCAGAGTTGCTTCTTGAGAAATTGAGGTATCTGCAACCATACATAATAGGGGGACAAGCCGAACGCATATGAACTTCCTTAGCGCCATGTGCATAAAGGAATTCAACCGTTTCTCTGAGTTGTGTTCCTCTTACGATACTATCGTCAACGAAAAGAAGTTTCTTTCCTTCGATAAGTTCGTGAACGGGAATCAGTTTCATTTTAGCAACATGACTTCTCATCTTCTGGCTCTGTGGCATAAAGCTTCTGGGCCATGTAGGTGTGTATTTGATAAACGGTCTTGCAAAAGGAATACCACTCTTATTTGCGTATCCTATCGCGTGAGGAACGCCCGAATCAGGAACACCGCAGACAAAGTCAACATCAGGTAATGTTCCGTTCTTGATGTCGTTTTCGGCCATTATCTCACCGTTTCTTGTTCTCATTGTTTCAACGGTAACGCCCTCATAAACAGCATTGGGGTATCCGTAATATGTCCATAAGAAAGAACATATCTGCATTTCGTCTGTTCCTTCAGAAATTGTTTCAACGCCGTCAGCCTTGATTTTTACAATTTCACCGGGTTTCATTTCTCTTTCTGTTTCATAACCAAGTTTCTGGAACGCGAAAGATTCAAGTGAAACACAGTAACCGTCATCTCTTTTACCGATTACAATAGGAAGTCTTCCGTGTTTATCTCTCGATGCTATCATATAGCTTTTTGTTATGATAAGAAGCGAGAGTGTTCCGTCTATTCTTTCCTGTGCGTATTTGATACCCTCTTTGAAAGTAGGCTTCTGTGCAATGAGTGCGCCTATGAGAGATGCTGAATTTATGTTTCCGCTACTCATTGTTTCAAAGTTAAGACATCCGTTTTCAAGAAGTTCCTTCGAAAGTTCTTCAGCGTTGTTTATGATACCTATTGTACAGATAGCATAAATCCCGAATCTTGACCTTACAAGGATAGGCTGTGGGTCTGCATCGCATATAGCGCCTATGCAGATATTACCCTCCATTCCTTCTACATCCTTCTCAAACTTTGTTCGAAAAGGTGAGTTTTCAATGCTGTGAATACTTCTCTGAAAACCCTTTTCTACGGAATAAGAGGTCATACCGCCTCTTTTAGTTCCGAGATGCGAATGATAGTCTGTTCCGAAAAATACATCAGTTACGCAGTCATTTTTTGAAACAGCACCAAAAAATCCGCCCATTTAATTTCAACTCCTCAAATATAAATCCTTAATCTTCCGTTAAATCTTCGTCGTAATTTCTCTGATATTTTTTTATATAGTTTCTGAGTCTGGTTTCAAGTTCTTCATTTCTTAAATCATAATGATAACTTCCCGCCGATTTATAAACCTTATATTCGGGGGTAATGCATATATCTTCCTCAGGTGAATAAACCCCATCGGGAGAGCGTTTTTCTATGTAGTAATTTCTCGTCCCGTCGGGAACACTGCGCGAAGCACCATAAGCATTTGCGATTGTTGCAAAATCCTCATCAGAGAAAACATCCATCTTCATCTTTTCGCCCTTATAGGCATAGAAGTAATAATCGTAATCATCAAGCGTTGTATAGAATTTTTCCAAAAACTCCATATCGCTTTCTTTGCAATAGATATATCCTTCATATCTTAAAAGTCTTTTACCCGATGCGTTTTTGACTTCATAGATATTTTCGAATTCATCCTTTACTTTAGCAACAGGAACTTCATCTTCGCGGTATTCATAGAAATCATAACTCATTCTCTTATAGAAAACACCATCGATTTCAAATCCTCTCGCATCGTCTATTTCAGATGATGTTACAGAAAGTTCAACACCGGGGTTGATATACTCTTCGGGAGGAGTATTTCTCTCTGCCTTAAAATCAGCCATCGTAATTCCGACGCATCCGACAGGAACTCCGACAACTGCAATCGATAAGGCAAGATAAATAATAAACGAAACTTTAAAAACTTTCTGATAGTCAAGCTTGTTTACTTTTCTATGAATCCAGAAACCGAGAAAAATCATCGAGATGATAAAGAATACAACCGAAGCCCCGATTATCATAGCAGCTATTACCCCTAAAAGACCAAGTGCAAAAACTGCGCCCATTCCGACGTTTATCATTTTCTGTTTCCTCTTTTATTAAAGCTTGGCAACTTCTTCCTGGAGTTTCTTATCCTTTTCGATAACGCCCGCAACCATATCATCTTTCATCTTGCGAAGCTTGTCAGCAATTTCATTATCTGAAAGTGCAAGCATCTGTGCCGCGAGTATTGCCGCATTTCCTGCACCGTTTATAGCAACTGTCGCAACGGGGATACCTTTAGGCATCTGAACTGTTGCAAGAAGCGCATCCATTCCGTCAAGTCTTGAGCCGCTTATAGGGATAGCAATTACAGGAAGAATTGTGTGTGCCGCTAAAACACCGCCTAAATGTGCAGCCATTCCTGCTGCTGCGATGATAGCACCAAATCCGTTCTTTTCTGCGTTCTTTGAAAATTCAGCAGCCATATCGGGAGTTCTGTGTGCTGACATTACTCTTACTTCATATGGAATACCGAGCTTTTTAAGTTCAACAACAGCATCCTTAACAACGGGAAAATCGCTGTCGCTACCCATAATTATTGCAATCTTTTTCATAGTTTTCTACCTCCGTCAAGAGTTCTGATGTGTTTTAAAAAATCAAAAATAGCTGCGAAAATCCATCCGCAGCTATTCATTTTACAAAGTTTTCTCAAAATGGCGTGAATATGCACTTAACCCGTAACCGTAAAAGCAGTAGAATTTTCCTGTTACAGAATGCATGTTATTCGCCCCTTTTAAAGTCGTTATAAAAGCTATATCCCTATTTTACTATATTTCAAAACGAAAATCAACCATTTATAAAGCTCTGCATGAGAGTTGGTCCCTTTTCGACAAAAACCCCTGTTCCGCCTGCTGTTTTTTCGTTGAAAGTGTCCACTCCCTCTGCTTCGCCGTTCTTATGATAAATCATAAAAGGAACAGCATCGTTTGTATGAGTTTTAAGACAGAGCGGTGTAGGGTGATCGGGACATATAAGAATCTTGAAATCTTCGCCTGTGCTTTCAAGATAAGAAAGAACAGGATCTAAAATAAGCTTATCTATAATTCCTATCGATTTAACCTTGTTCTGAACTTCATTTCTGTGTCCGCATTCATCGGGTGCTTCAACATGAACATAAACAAGTTCACTTCCGTTTTTGAATTCGTTGATAGCAGCATTCGCCTTGCCCTCAAAGTTTGTGTCAATATATCCTGTTGCACCATCAACCGAAACGACATTCATTTCAGAGAATTTGCCTATGCCTTTTAAAAGGTCAACCGCAGAAATCATAGATCCCTTAACACCGAATTTTTTCTCGAAAGGTTCCAAAGCGGCTCTCTTTCCTTCTCCCCAGAACCACATTGAGTTAGCGGGACGAAGACCCTTTTCTTCTCTTGCCTTGTTAACAGGGTGGTCTTTTAAAAGGTCATAAGACTTCTTCATCATATCATAAAGCTTCTGTGCATTTTCATGCATAGGAATATATTCAGTAACCTTTCTTCCTGTAATATCATGAGGAGGTGTGAGACTACCGAGGTCAAGTGTTCCCTTATGCCAGATAAGACAATGACGATAACTTACCCCACTATAGAGATTAAATTCTTCATTATCAAATTCTTTCGCTAAAAATTCAATAAGTTCTTTCGCTTCTGCTGTTGATATGTCATCAGCGCAGTAGTCAACGAGAGTTTTGTCTTCGTATTTTTCTTCCGAAGAAACAGTAACAAGATTGCATCTGAATGAAACGTCATCATCGGCCATATCAATACCTATCGAACCTGCCTCTAACGGAGAACGTCCTGTATAACATACCATAGGATCATAGCCTAAAACCGAAAGGTTCGCAACGTCGCTTCCGGGTTTAAGACCGTCAGCAACAGTTTTAACAAGACCAACTTTCGATTTCTTCGCAAGTTTATCCATATTAGGCTTTTCAGCACATTCCATGGGTGTTTTACCACCGAGTTCTTCAACGGGATAGTCAGCCATTCCGTCACAGAGAAGTACAAGATACTTCATAAAAACCCCTCCTTAAATAAAAGTTTTCTTTTCAACTAAAGTATATCATCAAACGATATTTTTTTCAATGATATTTTCCTACAAAAAGAATACTCACATACCCTTTTGCTTATGCAATTTTACAATACTAATAAACTACTCTTTCAAGTATTCCGTTCATTAAAGCAAGAGCCACTCCGAAATTCGTCATCGGAATATCATTTTCTTTAAAATACTTCTGCTTTGAAAGCATAGTCTTTCTGTTTATCATACATCCGCCACAATGAATCACAAGCTTAACACCCGAAAGGTCAGGATATGCATTCTGTCCCGAAATATTTACTATTTCAAGCTCTTTTCCCGTAAACTTTTTAAGCATCATAGGAATTTTTATTCTTGCAATATCATCTTTCATAATATGGTGCGCACAGTTTTCTATTATAAGAACCTTATCCCCGTCGGATAATTCCCTTATAGCCTTTGCACCCTCTACAAACTCGTCTATATCGCCCTTATTCTTGGCCATAAGCATAGAGAAAGATGTCAGTTTTATATCTTTTGAAAGAACATCATTTACCTTTCCGAAAACCTGCGAATCTGTTATAACAAGGTCTGGCGGATTTTTAAACTTCGATAACGCATCAGAAAGCTTATCGGTAGTAACGCTTATTATGATACAACCGTTATCGAGCAAATCTCTCGTAACCTGAACCTGTGGCATAATAAGTCTGCCTTTAGGAGCAGCCGAATCCTGTGGCATAACAAGAAGAACTGTGTCCCCTGCCTTTACTAAATCAGCAGTAATGGATTTTTCTTCGTCTTCACCCGAAAGTGCAGTAATAATCGAGTTTTTAACAATATCAACAGAGTTTTCAACCGATAAATCGGTTGAAATCGTTTTAAATCCGAATTTTTTCCCCGAAGGAGCAGTCCCTTTTAAATTTTCAACAACAATAACGGGGATTTTTCTGTCCTTGAAGATAGAAAGATTTTTCTTTATCTTTTCTTCGTCCTCATCGGGAGTAAAAACATAAAGTGCCATATCACAACTGTCAAGTTGCTTTAAAGTCTTGTCTGTTCTTAAATTTCCGAGTTCTGTGTTGTCATCAAGACCGGCCGTGTCTATTATAACAACAGGCCCTACGGGGAGAAGTTCCATAGGTTTGAAAACAGGGTCAGTAGTTGTTCCCGCAACGTCCGAGACAAGAGAAACCTCCTGTCCCGAAATAAGATTTGCGAGTGTTGATTTTCCGGCATTTGCCGAACCAAAAATACCTATGTGTTTTCTCAGTGCCTTAGGTGTCTGATTGAGTTCATTTATCATAATTCCACCTCATCGGTTAAAATCTGAAATCTCTCTTTCCGTTTTCGATATTAACAAGGTTTTCCTTACAGATTTCTCTTACCTTTTCCTTAGGAACATTATAAACTTCTTCCGCAATAAGCTTTTCACCGATTTCTCTTGTTTCGGGTGATGCATAGTCCATAAGGAATTCTTTAAGTGTCATAAGTGCATTGGGATGACAACAGTTCTGAATCTGACCTGCTTTACAAAGACTCATAAATCTGTCACCTGTTCTTCCTTCTCTGTAACAAGCTGTGCAGAACGAAGGAATGTAACCGAGTTCCATAAGCCAGCGAACAACCTCGTCAAGAGTTCTCTGGTCTGAAACATCAAACTGTTCCGAATCGTGTGGTCTTTCTTCTTCTGTATATCCGCCTACAGATGTTCTTGAAGCACCGCTTATCTGTGAAACGCCGAGCTTAATAACCTTTTCACGAACAGCCTGGCTTTCTCTTGTTGAGATAATCATTCCTGTATAAGGAACAGAAATTCTTATAAGTGCACAGATTTTTTCGAATATTTCATCTGAAATTCCGTTGTCAAACTGGTCGGGGTCAATATCATCCGCTCTCTTAAGTCTGGGAACGCTTATTGTATGCGGACCTACGCCGTGAACAGCTTCAAGGTGTTCAGCGTGCATAAGAAGTCCTGCAAATTCATAA
>CALGTU010000126.1 GCA_937901465.1 uncultured Clostridia bacterium
TTTTTATCCGTGTTTCAATTTCATCGGAACCTACCGTAAAAAAGAACATCGTTAATTCTTCTATAATCTTAGCAACTGTATCAGCACATTCCTTTGTAACGGCAACGTCACAAGCATAGCAATTTGCTTTAACCTTATATTCTTCCGTGATTTTAGTACAGAGAGTTTCTGCTTTTTCCTTGCTTCCTCTGTAGATAACCGCAACATCTGCACCGTTTTTAGCCATAGCCTCAGCAACTGCAGCGCCTATCCCTCTTGAACCGCCTGTTACAACGGCAACTTTTCCGTTAAGCATTCTCTTTCACCGCCTTTACGGTTTCTTCGAGTGTTTCAGCTGAGTCAACATTATAAACCTTAACATCTGCTGAAATCTTCTTTATAAGACCAGAAAGTGTCTTTCCTGCGCCGACTTCGATGAATGTATCAAAGCCGTCTGCTATCATATTGTTTATTGTATCTTCCCACTTTACAGGACTGCACATCTGCTGGGAAAGTGTTGAAAGAACATCTCCTTCATAAGCCTTTGCTGTGGGGTTTGAATAAACAGGGATTTCAGGAAGCTTGATATCAAATCCCTTTAAATATTCATTGAATTTATCTGAAGCATCTTTCATAAAGGGTGAATGGAACGCGCCGCTTGTTGCGAGAGGAACACATCTTCCCTTATTTGCCGAAACTTCTTCTGAAAATTTATCGATACTGCTCTTGAGTCCTGAAACTACTGTCTGCTTGGGGCAGTTATAGTTTACAGCATAGAGCTTTTCGTATTTTGAAGCAAGGTTTATAACATCTTCTCTTTCAAGCTTTAAAACAGCACACATAGCTGTTTCTTCACCTGTTGAAGAGTTGCCCATAAGCTTTCCTCTTTCGCATACAATTTTAAAACCGTCTTCATAAGAATAAGCTTTACCATAAGCGAGAGCGGCAATTTCACCGAGTGAGAAACCTGCAACGGCGTCTGCCTTGATGCCCTTTTCGTTGAGAGCGAGTGCTGATGCAAGGTCAACTAAAAAAAGACAGGGCTGAGTGTTTTCTGTCATCTTGAGTTCTTCCGCTGTTCCTTCAAACGACTGTTTCATTGTGCCGTTTCTGATTTCTTCAGCCATATCATAAAGTTTCTTCGCAGCAGCCGATGTTTCATAGAGCGATTTACCCATTCCGCTATACTGTGCTCCCTGTCCTGCGAATACAAATGCTATCTTACCCATTCTGCTCCTCCTTTGAGAAGTGTTTCTGCTTCTTCAAAAATTTCTTTTATTATTTCAGCACAAGTCTGTTCCTTGTTTACAAGACCTGCAATCTGTCCCGCAAGGAAACAACCCTTCTTTTCGTCACCGCTTACAGCAGCACCGAGTGAGCCTACTGCAAACTGTTCGAGATCATCATTTGAAATTGTTGTGTATTCAAGTTTCGCATATTCTCTTGAGAAAGGAGACTTTATACTTCTTACAGGGTGACCGAGCCTTTTACCTGTAACGATTGTTGATGTATCTGATGCTTTGAGCACCTTTTCTTTATACACTCTGCTTATTGCACCGCATTCAGTAGCTACAAGGAATCTTGTTCCTATCTGAATTCCCTGTGCACCAAGCATAAATGCTGCTGCGGCTCCTCTGCCGTCAGCAATACCGCCTGCGGCGATAACGGGAATTGAAACAGCGTCACACACCTGTGGAACGAGTGCCATTGTTGTGAGTTCACCAACATGTCCGCCCGATTCACAACCTTCAGCAACGACAGCGTCAGCACCTGCTCTTTCAAAAATCTTTGCAAAAGAAGCTGATGCCGCAACGGGAATAACTTTTATTCCTGCCGCTTTCCACATATCCATATATCTTTCGGGATTACCTGCGCCTGTTGTTACAACGGCAGGTTTTTTCTCTGCAATAAGTTTTGCAAGAGCTTCGATATTTTCCCCTCTGAGCATCACATTCACGCCTATGGGCTTGTCTGTGAGTTTTCTCGCGATATCAAGTTCTGCGCCTACCTGATTTACATCTCCGCTTGCGGCAGAAACTATACCAAGTCCGCCTGCTTCAGAAACAGCAGCAGCGAGCGCACCATCTGATATACGAGCCATTCCCCCCTGAAAAATAGGATACTTTATGCCTATCTGTTCGCAAATTGACGATTTTATCATATCCCGTTACTTCCTTTCAGTTATATATAACAGCCTTAAACTGACCGTTTTTACCCAAATTCCTGATTTTCGACCGATAAATCCGCACAAAGCCTTAAATGGCCTTGTGCGGTGATTTCTTTATCTTAGCCGAGCTTTGCGCCGAGGTAATCAGCAAGTTCCTTAACTGACTTGCCAGCTTCTTCAGCCTTAACTTCTACGCCGAATTCGTCTTCGAGTTCCATCATGATTTCAACAGCGTCGAGAGAGTCTACACCGAGATCTTCGAATGTTGTTGTTTCTGTGATTTCGCTTTCGTCCATTTCGAGATGAGCTGCGATTACCTTGATAATTCTTTCTGTCATTTTGGGTTCCTCCTAAAAATTATTTTGACCATTTTATAATGCACGCTGAAGATGATAAACCTCCACCGAATGCACACATAGCTATTATATCGCCTTCTTTGAGTTTTCCTTCTCTTACGAGATCGTCAAGAGCTATAGGAACACTCGCAGACGATGTGTTGCCGTATTTATCAATATCGACAACGAATTTTTCCATCGGGAGCTTAAGTCTCTTTGAAGCATAAGAAATAATTCTTATATTAGCCTGATGCGGAACGACATAATCAATATCAGAAATTTCAATTCCTGCTTTTTCAGCAACTTCCTTTATGTCGTCAACAATTTTTCTTACGGCAAAGTTGAATGTTTCAGAGCCGTTCATAAATACCTTTGTATCGGCATATTCGTTTTCATAGAAAGGTGAATTCTTTGTGCATGAAGGAATGAATAAAACTTCTTCATCTCCCTTTGTGAAGAGGCTTGATGCAAGATAACCATCGCCTTCGGTAACAACAGCCGCACCTGCTCCGTCTCCGAAGATAACGCATGTTGAACGGTCTGTCCAGTCGATAATCTTACTCATTCTTTCTGTTGCTATAACGAGAACTTTTTTATATCCCTGTCCTCTTGAAATAAACGCATCTGCTGTATCGAGTGCGAACATAAATCCGCTACAAGCTGACTGCATATCGAAAGCGGGGCATGTTGCACCGATTTCTTTCTGTATTATAGCCGCAGTTGTAGGACAAAGTGTTTCTCCTGTGATTGTGGAAACTATGATAAGGTCAAGGTCTTCTGCTGAAATCCCTGCTGATTCAAGTGCTTTCTTCGCAGCCTTAACTCCGAAATCGGCAGCTGTTTCATTTACTGAAACTCTTCTTTCCTTTACTCCTACTCTCTGAACAATCCATTCGTCTGATGTTTCAACCATTGTTGAAAGGTCGTCGTTTGTGACGATTTTTTCGGGAACATAAGCACCCGTACCAATTATCTTCATCTTTTAAACCTCACTTCTGTGTATCCTGCTCAAATAAACATTGTTAATTTACTAACATCGGCATTAAGCAGACAACTGTTAAGTATTTTAACACTCTTTTTGTATAATGTCAACAAAAAACAGCTCCTGATTTTATTATTTGAACTTAATGTCAGTTAATTCATATTTTAACCATATTCAATTTGTGTAGGATAAATAAATTGCCGTATGACAAAAATCATACGGCAATTTATGTTAATTCTGATAGAATTTATTTTCCTGATATTTAGGTTCGCAAGTAAGATTGATTCCTAACTTCTTGAATACATTCTCATCTATATGAGAAAGGATAACGCTTGAGTGAACTTCGCACCCGAAAAGGTTATGAAGTTCGTTCATAGCTTTCTGAACAGTAGGATTTGTAACCGCACAGATCGAAAGTGCTATGAGAACTTCGTCTGTATGAAGTCTCGGATTGCGGTTACCCAAATGTTCGGTTTTGAGTTTCTGAATAGGTTCAATAACCTCAGGAGAGATGAGAAGAGCTTCATCAGGAATTCCTGCAAGTTTTTTAAGTGCGTTTATGAGCATAGCTGATGATGCACCCAGAAGTTCTGAAGTTTTTCCTGTTATGATTTCTCCGTCGGGGAATTCGATAGCAGCGGCAGGTTCGCCTGTTGCTTCAGCCTTTGAAAGAGCGGCCGCAACAACTTTTCTGTCTGCCGTTGTAATCTCAACCTTGTTCATCAAAAGTTCGAGCTTATAGATTTCTTCCTTTGATTCTCTTCCCTGACGATCATTGCAGAGTGCCTGATAATATCTTCTTATGATTTCCTGATTTGAGGCATTGCATACAACAGCGTCATCAACTATACAGTTTCCTGCCATATTAACGCCCATATCGGTTGGTGATTTATATGGAGATTCGCCGAAAATTCTTTCAAACATAGCGTTGAGAACAGGGAAAATCTCAACATCGCGGTTATAGTTTACAGCCTTTACGCCATAAGCGTCAAGATGGAAAGGGTCTATCATATTTACGTCGTTAAGGTCTGCCGTTGCGGCTTCATAAGCGATATTAACGGGATGTTTCAAAGGAATATTCCATATAGGGAATGTTTCAAATTTCGCGTATCCCGCAACATCACCTTTCTGATGGTCTTTATAAAGCTGAGAAAGACAAGTTGCCATTTTTCCGCTTCCGGGGCCGGGACCTGTAACTATAACGAGTTTTCTTGTTGTTTCTATGTAGTCGTTTCTTCCGAAGCCTTCTTCGCTGAGTATCTGCTGAAGATTTGAAGGATATCCTTCGATATGATGATGCTTATAGACCTTTACACCTATTCTTTCAAGACGGTCGGCGAAATGGTTGGCTGTCTGCTGTCCCGCATACTGAGTAAGAACTACGCTTCCGACATAAAGCCCTACTCCTCTGAAAGCAGCAATAAGTCTTAAAACATCGGTATCATAGGTAATGCCTAAATCTCCTCTGATTTTGTTCTTTTCAATATCACTTGAATTTATGGCAATAACAACTTCGGCGTCATCTTTAAGCTGTAAAAGCATCTGAAGTTTACTATCGGGTTTAAATCCGGGAAGAACTCTTGATGCGTAGTAGTCGTCAAAAAGCTTTCCACCAAATTCAAGATAGAGTTTTCCACCGAATTTCGCTATTCTTTCCCTGATGTGTTCAGATTGAAGTTTAAGATATTTATCGTTGTCAAATCCGACCCTTTTCAT
>CALGTU010000127.1 GCA_937901465.1 uncultured Clostridia bacterium
TCTATCGTTTCAAGAAAATATTTATCCTCAACTTTTGTGTAGTCAAAATCAAGTGACTTTATCTTTTCTTTCAGTTCATCGTGCGTCATAGCGTCATTTAAGCGATAGGCATAACAATATTCCTCAACGATTTCTGTTTCTGAAAGTATATTTTCGTATTCTTCTTCTGTTACAAATATAAGCCCGAAAAGACTGCTTTCAACTGCTGTATCAGAAAGTTTATTCATAGGGCTGTCGTATTCGGGGACAGTTCCTATACCCGTTACGATAAGTTTTCTATCGCATATTTGGGCAGTATCACCGAGCGAAATATTATGCTCTTCGCTGTAACGCTTTTCGATAACTGCCTCACCCTCTTTTTCGGGAAGTCTGCCCTCATCGATATGAATGAGATTTATATTTTCTCTTTTCTTCATAAGCCTTAGTGTCGAGCCGTCATCCATTTTAACATCGGCAGAAAACATCTTTTCGATAGTAACTCCGTTTTCCGAAATTTCTTCTTCCTGCTCTTTTGTCAGCGGAAGAAAAACGCTGAACTGTCCGTCTTCAATCTTATTTTTCTCTGTAAGGTCGGTTGTTCCCGTGATAATCGTTTCAGCAGCGCCCACGATAGCGATGATTATAAACATTCCTGCGATTATCATTAAAAGAAGTGCGAGATAACGGGCGAAGTTCTCTTTTAAATCACGAAGTATCCTTTTATTAAGCACCTTGTTCATTATAAATCCTCCAACTGAGAAGCAGGTATTCTTGTTTCGTTTATGTATTCTTTTTTGATAAGTCCGTCTTTTACGATTATTACCTTATGCACCATATTCTTTATCGAATTATTGTGGGTAACTATCAGCATTGTTGTTCCGTATTTTTCGTTGATTTTTTCAAGAAGAACTAAAATATCCCTCGATGTCTTACTGTCAAGCGCACCCGTAGGTTCATCGCATAAAAGAAGTTTCGGGTTTTTGACAAGTGCTCTTGCTATTGCGCATCTTTGTTGCTGACCGCCTGAAAGTTGCGAGGGGAATTTGTTCTGATGTTCTGTAAGACCTAAAGTTTCTAAAAGTTCATCAACATCAAGCGGATTTTCGGAAAGGTATTCGCAGACAAGGATATTTTCACGGACAGTTAAATTCGGAACTAAATTATAGAACTGAAAGATAAATCCCAAATTATCTCTGCGATAGTCTGAAAGTGCATCGGGTTTAAGACCGAAGATTTCTTTTCCGTCAACCTTAACAGAACCACTGTCCATTTCGTCAAGTCCACCTATGCAGTTGAGGAGTGTTGATTTTCCGCTACCACTCGTCCCCTGAATTACGCACATCTGACCCTTTTCGAGTCCCGTTGTTATTCCCTTTAAAACCTGAATGTAGTTTCCGTCGTTGCCATAACTTTTCTTTACTTCTTTTACTTCAAGATACATAATTGCTACCTCCATAATTTACATAACAATGTTATGTTTTGTTATTTAAAAAAAGCCTTCCGGCATAATTCACTCTGTTTAGATAACATAACAGCGTTATGTTATGTTCGTAAAATAAACCGCGTTGTGCGGTTTACTTTATCAGTCAAGGACAGTTTCCGTCCAGTTGTGCATAGTCATTTTAAAGACCTTCTTTATGCTTTCGAGCGCCTTTTTCTCATCGGGCTCATGGATAACAAGCTGAACAAAAGAGTCAACAACGATATGAACTACAAGATGAAGCATATATTTGTTGAGTTTTTTCTTCTTGCCTGTTTTTTCAGAAATCTTATCCATCATTTCAATACTTTTGTTTTCGGTTATCTCAACTATTCTGTCTACGATATTTTCATATTCCGACCCCTGAGATTTGGTAAGAACAAGCATCGCAACATCGTAATTGCTGTAAATATGATGAATGAGAAGTTGCGCGATTTCGCTATGGTCATCTATATATTCATCGGGTTCTGCATCAGGGTCAGCACCTGCAACGAGGTCTTCATCTTCTTCAAAATGCGCCTGCATAATTTCAAAAATGCCGTCAACAGCCTTTCCGACGATTGCTTTAAAAAGGTCTGCCTTATCTTCAAAGAAGAAATAAAGTGCGCCCGTTGTAACGCCTGCGTCACTGCATATCGAACGCAGAGATGCCTTGTTATAGCCTTTTTCCATAAATTCAGCCTTGGCGCTTTTTATGAGCAATTCACGGGTTTCTTTATCCTGTGCCATAAGATGACCTCCTTTGCATAACGTTGTTACGTAACACCGTTATCTTAACATACCGATATTTGTTTGTCAAGGGGTTTTTGAAAAATTTTTTTCAGTGGAACAAATGAGAAAATATGGTATTGTATTCCAGAAAGGATTGTGATACAATGTAATCGGTTACAAAACCACGAAAGGAATGAAAAAAATGAAAAAAGCACTTTCTCTCTCCTTAGCACTTCTTATGTCAGCACTTCTCTTTGTCGGTTGCGCAAAGGCTGACGAAAAGGAAGAAGTCGTTACAACAACCGAAGTTTCTTCCGATGTTCCCGAAACAAAGACAAGCGAAACAACAACGGAAGCCCCCGAAACAGAGGCTACTACAACAGAAGCATCTGCGACAGAAACTCCCGAAGAAACAGAAATCCCCGAAGAAACAACTGCACCTGTAACAGAAGCACCCACAACCGAGGCTACTACTATTGCTACTACTGCTACTACAACAGTTGCAACAACTGCGAAAGCAGAAGTTCCCACAGAAAGCCGTATCACACTCAGCGGAAACGCGAGCGACAAATTCATAGCAGACAAATACTGTTATGCCGAAAGCGACAAGGTTATACTCTATTTTGAAAAGGGCGTTGAAATCAGAGGCGATATGTTAAAAACAGCCGAAGAAGTAATCGATGACCTTGAAAACTATACAGGTCTTAAATTCAGCAAGAACTATCAGGGTAATGAATATTATGCTCACACCATAGAACTTTTAGAACCCGAAATGAACAGATTCAAAAGTGTAAACCCCGATCTTAAAAAAGTAAACATCTATGTTGTTGACCTCGGAAAGAGAATTCAATATGCCGAGCAGACAGGAATCGTTGTTGAATCTTCTGACTTTTATCATGAAGAAACATTCTGTCAGTCTCTCTATCACGAACTCACACATCTTCTTCATTTAAGAAACGGAAAATCTCTCGAAAGCACCCTCAATGAAGGTTTTGCATTACATACAGCATATGAAACTCTCAAAAAACGCAAGTCAGCACCCTGGAGCATAATCCAGTATTTCGGAAACGGATATCAGCTTGACCCCACTCTTTTCGACCAGAAGGACGCAGGTTTCAGATATGTCTTTGATAAAAAAGATGACAACTATCATTACGGTTTCAGATTTGTTACATTCATCTATCAGACATATGGCCCTGATGTTATGAACAAGATCATAAGCGATGCAACAGCATCAGGTTTCGATGTAAGTTATTCAGGCGGACCTGATAACCGATTTTCAGAAGCAAAGAATGAAGAGCTTAAAAAGATAATCAAGAGAAACACATCTGAAGATGTATTCGAAAAATTCTCTGTCTGGGTAAAGAACAACTGGGCAAACGAAGAAAAAGAATACTACGATTATATGCAGTCGGTAGGACTTCTTTAAAATAAAATAAAATAAGGCACATGGAAAACCCATGTGCCTTTTTGTTTTATTCAATAATAGTAACCGTTCCCGATGTTCCGTCGACCTTGACTCTGTCGCCCGTTTTCAGTATTCCCGAAGCGCACTGACAACTTACAACGGCAGGGATACCGAGTTCTCTCGCAACGATTACTGCGTGTGAAAGTGGCGCACCTATATCGGTAATAAGTGCTGATGCTTTGGGGAAAAGTTTTATCCATCCAATATTCGCTGCCTTAACGACAAGTATCTCGCCTTTTTTAAATTCATCGGCTTCGTCTACCGAATTCATAACTCTTACTATTCCCTCTGTCTGACCAGAGGAGCCTGCAACGCCTCTGATAACTCCGTCTGTTTCGTCAGAACAGTTTTCGCCCGATTTATAAAATCCCGTCGCACTACCACTCTGCTTCCATTCTTCAAATGTAAATCTTCCCGAGATTATACTTGGGAAAGTAGGCATTGCCATCTGTTCTTCGTATATTTTTCGACGGACAGATATTTTTTCGGAAAAATCTGTTTTCTCTGAAAGACAAGCCTTTACTTCGCTGAGATATAGCATAAAGATATCGTCTTTATAGCCTGTGAATTCTCCTGCTTTTAAAAGATATTCCCTTATAACGCAGAAAAGACGAAGAGCATCGCTTCTTACTTTTTCACGGTCATAAACTGCCTTTGAATATTTTTTGAGTATTCTTTCAAGCCAGTCTGTCTTTGTGGGATAAAGTTTCTTGAATTCTGCTATCGCTTTTTTATGGCGTTCTTCCTGCGCAGATTTCATTTCATAGGCATTTATTCCCGATTCGATATAATCACGGATTGCGTTTTCGGGGAAATCGGGGTTTTCATAAGGATAAGGCATCGAAAGTTCGAGTTCGTCTGCGTGGCGATGACCATATCTTGAAATATATTCTTCCCTTGTCATTCTTTTATTTACAACATCATCAATGGCAAGAAGTGTTCCTATACTTTCGATATTTCCGTTTTCGGAACTATCAGAAAGAAGTCTGTCGGCAAGTTCTGCGCCACATAATTTTTCGAGTTGTTCTCTTGTCGAAAAGAGCGATTTGAGAGAAAGTGCCGTTGCTATTGCAGATAGCGTCTTCATCATATAGGGCTCGCATTTTTCGCTCCATATTCCGCTAAGTTCTTCTGCTGATGATGAGTTTCTTATTTCGTCTATAAGTCCGTTTCCGATTTCGATAATGCGGTTTTTGAAATCTTTTCCGAAATTCACCTTTTTGATATTCTTGGCGGGTGCGCCCGTAATAAGTCCCCTTATCTTTTTAAGGAATGTCTTTTTATCAAAAGGATATACGGGTATTTCAAAATCAGAGGGTATTCCGCCTGCAAGTTCTGAAATTGCCTTAAAAGCCTTTTCCTTTGAAGCACCGAATGACATCACCATAGAACAAAGTCCGCTTATATTAAGATAAAGCTGACCACAGACATTTGAAATGAGGGGTATTCCTAAAGTGTCGATAAGCAGTTTTAAAATGCCGTATGTTACGGGTGAAACGGGACGGAGAAAAATCTCGCCGACATTTGTTTTCGAAAGCAGAAGTTCACCGCATAAAGAGTCGTTTATTCTGAATTCGTCATAGTTGTTTTTATAAAGCGTTGTTATGGGGCGCGCCTGTAAGATATATAGTTTTCCCTTTGATACTGCCCATTCCATATCAACCTGACAGCCGAAGATTTTAACGGCCTTTTTCGCGTATTTAAACATCTTTTCGGCATAGGGCTTTATTTCTTCTGCGCCTTCGAAACTATATCTCACTGCGTTTATCTTGAAACTTCCGTCAAAGCCTTCGCCCGATACAAGTTCTTCCCCTCTGCCTTTTACAAAGTTGCCCGTTATGAATTCTGTTCCCGCAGTAACGGCATCGGCAGTAAAAAGCACTCCTGCGTACTTTGCAGGAACATAACGCTGTATTATTACCCCTATATTTCCGCTTTCTGTATTTCTTTCATCGGCATAAACGCCTACTCGTTCATTCTTTACAGATGACGCAACTGTTTTTACTGCTTCTGAAATTTTATCAACCGTAACATCAAGCACGGTTTCGTATGCACCCGCAAAGGAGTCGGCTTTTCCGTCTTCCCCCTCGGCAGAAGAACGCACAGCGTAGGTATAGTTTGAAGAGAGTTTCTTTATAAGGGTATCAAGTTCTTTTTCTGCTTCTTTTTTAAGTTCTCCGTTTTCGAAAGCACCCGATGATATCGCATATCCCGACGGAACGGGAAATCCCGATTTTATAAGGACATTCAGTGCCGTTGCCTTACCGCCGAAACTCATTTTGTCAAGGTCAGAAAGTTTTTTAATATACATTTACATTCTCTCCTTTATTTAAGGAACATATTTATATGTTCTGTAATGTATCTTCTTAATTGCTCATCGTCAGAAAGGTCTATCCCACACTCTTTTTTTATCTCCTCATAGCGAAGGATTGCAAGTTCGTGAAGGCTTGAAATCTCAAACGCAATAAAACGGCATTCGCCCTCGGTTTTTGTGTCGCCGAAATATTCTTCTATAAAGCGAAGGCTTCCTCTTTTCCCCGATATTTCACGATTGAGGAGCACATATTTCGACAGAGCTTTTGCAAACTTATGGTGCATAAGCATCATTTTCATAGACTGAAAGTGGACTTCAATAAGTTTTTCTTTCGGTGAAAGTTCTCCCTTGATTATTTCTGCTAAAGACGGGTTGCACTTAAAGGCATCCTCCTGAATTTCTTCATAGACAGCCATAAGCAGAGCCTCGCGTGAGCCGAAACAATAGTTTATCATAGCAAGGTTTACGCCTGCTTCTTTTGTGATGGCGCGCGATGTTACTTCCGACGGGTCACTGCACTCTGTCATAAGTTTTTCTGCCGCTTCAAGCAGCGCTTTTCTGGTCGCTTCGATATTTCGTTTATCCATTTGCTCCTCCTGTTATTAAACGCGTTTAATTATATTATACACGTTTAATTAAGTTTGTCAAGAGGGATAAAGGGAAAAAGAAAAAGCCGTATCCGCTGATGTCGGATATGGCTTTATATATTGAATTGTTTTATAATTTCAGCGTATTTCTTCAATAGTAAAACTGCCTGCATCAATATAATTCTGGCGCCCGGTATCGAGTTTCTGGCAGACCCAGAAGAATCGCTCATCATCAAAATCGAAATCGCTGTTTTCCATAAAACTTTCGTCAAATACGATACGGTCAGGAAGATATTTGCAAAGTATAACCTCATCGCAACGCATAGGCTCAACAAGTTCGGTATGAAGAACCCCGACATCATCAAGTATCCGTTTTAATACTTCGGGGCAGTATTCAGTCAGCAATGCGACAGGAAATGAGGCAGAGAGGAAACCATAGCATTTATCATAACTGCACGGCGTTTGGGGGCATAAGCGATACCAACGATTATCAGCCCAGTCGTCCCAATCACCGCATTGCAAGTCATTATGTGAATTAATTCTGTTACTGACAGCCGTAAAATCATATTCGGATTTCAGTTCGACCGCTTTTGAGAATAATTCTGTATAATCCTTCATACCGTAACCTACCCTTCTTTTTAGGTGATGGAATTATTATATCATAATCCCTTGCCTCTATCAATAATTACCCCAACTAATTATG
>CALGTU010000128.1 GCA_937901465.1 uncultured Clostridia bacterium
GAAAATTCTGTTCCGATTTTTGCTTTTTTTGCAGGTCTGCAGATAATATCCCATGTCATATTTCCTTTTTGTTCAAGCAAAAGAAATTCGATAAATGTATTATTATCGCATTTCACCCCGTAAAGTCTTGCAGGAAGAACACGACTGTCATTAAGAACAAGTAAGTCACCTTTTTTAAGATAATCGCATAAATTATAGAAACGGTCGTGTTTTATTTCGCCTGTTTCTCTTGATACTTTCAAGAGTCTTGAAGAGTTTCTTGGTTCAAGCGGAGTCTGAGCGATAAGTTCTTCGGGCAAATCGTAGAAAAAGTCTGATGTTTTATACATAAAATTCTCCTGAAAAAATAAAATTTATATTGACATAGTATCCCGAAAGTGATACAATATATAAACGGATAGAGGTCGCAGATGCGATTAGTACCCTCAGCAAGAGTGCCGACTCGCCATAAAGCTGAACGGGAAAGGCAATTCTGCCGAAGGGTTTAAGTCTGGCATCTTAGCCCTGATCGTATATCAAACAGGTATGCGATTGTCATCATATGCTATGATGGAGAGCTATCGGCATTTCGATTCATTCATTTTTTTATATTTTGAATATGCCGACTTTTCTATTATACAGTATGATGAACCGATTTTCAATCGGTTTTTTTATTTTTGTAAACGAAATAAAATAAAAGTATTTTAAAGGAGAAATTTTTATGAAACAGTTCAATGTAGGTATTATTGGTGCAACAGGTATGGTAGGTCAGCGTTTCGCTACACTTCTCGAAAACCATCCTTGGTTCAAGGTTAAAGTTCTTGCTGCCAGCCCTCGTTCAAAGGGAAAGACATATGAAGAAGCTGTAGGAAATCGTTGGGCTATGGATGTTCCTATGCCTGAATCAATGAAAAACCTTATCGTTTATGATGCAACAGCAGACATTGCAGAGATCACATCACAGGTTGATTTTGTATTCTGTGCAGTTGACATGAAGAAGGATGAAATCAAAGCACTCGAAGAAGCATATGCTAAGGCTGAATGCCCTGTTATTTCAAACAACTCAGCTAACCGTGGCGTAGATGATGTTCCTATGATCGTTCCTGAAATCAACGCAGATCATGCTGTTGTTATTGAATCACAGAGAAAGCGTCTCGGAACAAAGCGTGGATTTATAGCAGTTAAATCAAACTGCTCAATCCAAAGCTATGTTCCCGCTCTCACTCCTCTCAGAAAGTTTGGAATTACAAACGTTCTTGCTTGCACATATCAGGCTATTTCAGGTGCAGGAAAAACATTTGAAACATGGCCTGAAATGGTTGATAACCTTATCCCCTTCATCGGTGGAGAAGAAGAAAAGTCAGAAAAAGAACCTCTCAAGGTATGGGGTAAAGTTGTTGATGGCAAGATTGTGAATGAAGACAGCATCGCTATCACAACACAGTGTCTTAGAGTTCCTGTTTCAAACGGACACACAGCTGCTGTATTCGTTTCATTCAAGAACAAGCCTTCTATCGAAGAAATCAAGAAAATATGGGCTGAATTCAAGGCAGAACCTCAGGAACTTGAACTTCCCCTCGCTCCTAAGCAGTTCCTTAACTACTTTGAAGAAGACAATCGTCCTCAGGCTAAACTTGACAGAGATCTTGAAAAAGGTATGGCAGTTTCAATTGGTCGTCTCCGTGAAGACTCACAATATGACTACAAGTTTGTATGTCTTTCACACAATACACTCAGAGGCGCCGCAGGCGGTGGAGTTCTTATGGCTGAACTTCTTGCTGCAAAGGGATATCTTGACTAATCCTTACAGAAAGGAACATACATTATGAAGAAAAAGACAATTTTTACAGGTGCAGGAGTTGCTATTGTAACCCCTATGAACGCTGATGGATCTATAGATTTTGAAACATTCGGAAAACTTATCGATTTTCAGATTGATAACGGAACAGATTGTATTGTTGTATGTGGAACAACAGGCGAATCTTCGACTATGACAGATGATGAACATAAAGAATCTATCCGTTACTGTGTTGAAAGAGTAAATAAAAGAGTTCCTGTTATCGCAGGAACAGGAAGTAACGATACAGCCTATGCTATTCAGCTTTCAAAGGAAGCCGAACTTCTCGGTGCTGACGCTGTTCTCGTTGTTTCACCTTACTATAACAAAACTTCTCAGAATGGTCTTATCAAGCATTTTACTGCTATTGCAGATGCAATAAATATCCCTGTTATGCTTTATAATATCCCCGGAAGAACAGGCGTTAATATCGCTATTGATACATTTGTTGAACTTGCAAAGCATGAAAATATCGTCGCTGTTAAGGAAGCAGGCGGAAATATGGATTATTTTGCAAAGATAATTGAAGCTTGCGGAGATTCTCTTGATGTTTACAGCGGAGACGACGGAATGACAGTTCCTGTTATGTCAATCGGCGGTAAGGGTGTTATTTCAGTTCTTTCAAATGTAATGCCCAAGGAAACACACGAAATGTGTCAGCTTTGCCTTGATAACAATTTTGCAGAAGCAGGAAAATTACAGATTAAATATCTTAATCTTATAAATGCACTTTTCTGTGATGTAAATCCTATTCCTGTAAAGGAAGCTATGGCACTTATGGGACTTTGCGGTAACACATTAAGACTTCCCCTCTGCCCTACATCAGAAGCAAATCTTGCAAAAATCTCTGCTGAACTTAAAGCAAACGGATTACTTAAATAAGGAATGATTAAAATGACAAATATCGTTATCAGTGGTGCTAACGGAAAAATGGGAAAAGTTATAAACAGTGTTATTTCTGCAAGAGAAGATTGCAGAGTTATTGCAGGAATCGATATAAATACAGAATCTTATGCTGATTTTCCTATCGTGTCCTCTCCTGCTGAACTTACCGAAAAACCTGATGTTATAATTGATTTTTCGCATCCTTTAGCTCTCGATAACCTTATAAGCTATGCTCTTTCAACAGGAACTCCCCTTGTTCTCGCAACAACAGGATATTCTGATGAACAGATAGCAAAGATAAAGAATTTTTCTGAACAGATACCTGTTTTCTTTACTTTCAACATGTCACTCGGTATAAATCTTCTTGTAGAACTTGCTAAACAAGCAACAATGATTCTCGGAAATCAGTTTGACATTGAAATAGTTGAAAAACATCACAATCAGAAAATTGACGCTCCCAGCGGAACAGCAATAATGCTTGCTGATGCGATAAACGAAACTCTTGATAATAAAATGCAGTATACCTATGACAGACATTCTCAGCGTAAAAAACGCGAAAAAAATGAAATTGGTATGCATTCTATAAGAGGCGGAACAATCGTTGGAGAACACGATGTTATCTTTGCCGGAAGAGATGAAGTTATTACTCTTTCTCATCAGGCAGCATCAAAAGAAGTTTTTGCAGTAGGTTCTGTTAACGCCGCAGTATTTATGAACGGCAAGAAAAAAGGTCTTTATACAATGGCAGACCTTATAAAACAGTAATATAAAAAGTAAAACCTGAGAAGATTTATTTCTTCTCAGGTTATTTTTTATTCCTCACTTATTTCATCTGAACCTTCATCGTTTACTGAAATATCTGTTATTATATCGTCAGGAATGTATTTTTCATAAATAGCAAACGTATCATAAATTGATTTCCACTTTGATTCACCATCTGCAAGAACGCATATGTATGTCTTGTCTCCCTTTGTTGCATAACTTACAAGACAGTTACCTGCTTCTGTTGTGTAACCGGTTTTTCCTGCTTTTATTTCAACACCTTCAACTTCGTTCCCATACATTCTTGAAAACATTGTGCTGAAAAGTTCTATTCCTTCAGGATTTTCTTCAGTTTTTTCGGTTGTGTATTTGTATGTTGAAAGAACTTCTCTACAAATCGGATTTTCCATAGCATATTTCATTATAATTGCCATATCTGCCGGAGTTGAATAGTTATTTTCATCATGAAGACCGCTTGTGTTTGAAAAATGTGTATTTTGAAGACCTAATTCTTCACATTTTGCATTCATAAGTTTTACAAATTCCTCTTCAGAACCGCTTACATACTCAGCAAGTGCAATAGCACAATCTCCGCCAGATGGAAGAATGAGACCATATAAAAGGTCGATTATTTTAACATCTTCGCCTTCTTTGAATCCCGCTCTTGTAGCATCTGCATCAACAAGTGGTTTTATTATTTCGTATGTCATTTCAAAAGTTGCATTAAAATCATTTATATTTTCAACAGCAACAAGAATTGTCATAACCTTTGTCATAGATGCAGGATATATTTTCGCATTTCCGCTTCTGTGTGAGATAACAACTCCCGTTTCGGCATCAATAAGAATAGCATATTTCGAATTTACATCTTCTTCTGTAAAATTAGAAGGTGACTTTGAAAAATCAACCTCAAAAAGTTCAATTTCAGGCTCTGTCGGCATTTCTATCGGAGTATCAGTCACAGGAAGATTGACAGGAGTATCATCTATCTTATTCTTTTTTATAGCAGAACAACTTACTGCTGTTATGATAATCGCAAATATTATAACAGTAAGAACAAGCGCTGCTACTGCCCTTCTTCGTCTGTATATATATTCTTTCTTTAAACGGCCACGTTTTTTAACTGTTTTTGCCATTAAACATTCCTCAATTCAGATAATTCTGTATTTCCCCTCGCCTTAAAGTATGACATATAATGCAGAAAATGTCAAGCAAATAAGAATAACCCATAGTTCTTCTATGGGTTATTCTTACTCTGCATTTTTATAAGAAATCATAATATGACAAGGTGCAAAAATTAAAGCTGACACAACAAGCAGAATTGACCTTGACATAATTCCGCTGAAAATAAATATTACCGAGGGAATTATCGAAAGTGATAATGCTTTGAATATATTATTCTTTTTCCAGCATACAATCCATAAAACACAATAGGAAATAACAAGAACTATGTTAACAATAAGATAAACCGCAAATGCTTCATCAGACCAGAACCCAAACCATGTCCCCGGAATATTAATTATCATCAATCCGAAACAACCATATCTTCCTATCTGTTCAAATATCTCAACTATTTTATTATTCCATTTATTCTGAAATCCGTCTTTGCATTTTATTGCAAAAATTATATTCGGAATCATAATAATTATTATGAATATAAGTCCGAAAACATTAAACCATTCCAAAAAATCACCCTCTAACATAAAAAATAAACACCTTGCAGAAAAACTGCAAGGTGTCTGGTGCGCCGGAAGGGACTCGAACCCCCGGCCTACTGGTTCGTAGCCAGTCACTCTATCCAGCTGAGCTACCGGCGCATAAGCGTTATTTCTTAACGCTTAAATATTATAACATACATATTTTTATATGTCAAGTCCTTTTTTTAAAAATTATGCAGCATCATCTTCAGTTTCTTCTTCTGTATCAATATTTTCAAGAACAAGATATCTTTCGTTTATGTTTTCTTTCAGAGTTTCTATGATAAAATCATAATCAAAGTGTGAATTTGCTCTTATTCCGTGATTTGATGCAAGTTCCCTTGTATACTTAGATAAAGGATACACCCTTACATTTGAATAGTTATAATCATAATGAGTAATTACAGGAATGAATTTAACATCACTTATTGTAATCGAATCATATTCAAAATTCTTTGTGATATTAAAATCAACAACTCCACCAATCATTCTGTTACCAACACTCTGTGCTGAAATAAAGTTTCCGAGCGAATACATAACAAGAACATTTCTCCCGTCTGCAGCTGTTATTTCATCCATATCCTGAACAACATGAGGATGTGTTCCGATTATAACATCAGCACCCCAATCTGCCATCTGCTGAGCAAGATTTCTTTGTGCATCTGTTATTATGTGAGAATTTTCTACTCCCCAATGAACTGAAACAACAACAACATCTGATTGTTCTCTTGCAGATTTGATCTGTTTTTCGATAGTTTCTATTTCTTCGGTATATATAACCTCGATTTCACTATCTTCCGGTATTCTTATTCCGTTTGTATGCTCTGTAAATCCGAGAAACGAAAATGTAATTCCATTAACATTTCTTGTTCTGATATTATTCATATCTTCTTCGTTGCGGTATGCTCCATAAACAACAGCATCCTTATCAGCCCAATAATCAAGTGTTGCTTCAACACCTTTCATTCCTTTATCAAGAATGTGATTGTTTGCATGACAAAAAGCATTAAACCCAATATCCAGCATTTCATCTCCAAGTTGTGTGGGAGAATTGAAACAAGGATATGTAGAGGGTTCGAATACATCGTTACAGATAGGTGTTTCCTGATTTAGAATATTAAGATCCCCACAGATTAAAGATCTTATGTTTTCATAGGCATACTCAAAATCATATGTTCCGTCTTCAGAACGCTTATGTGCTTGATTATAGATAGAAGAATGTATAAGGTTATCACCTGCAGCAGTAACTCTTACTGTAACGGGTTCGGGTATAGGTTCAGTTGTAATAACAGGTTCTGTTGTCGTAACAACAGTAGTTGTTGTAATCTCACCGCCAGCAGTGCTTTGAATTTCTTTTGCACATCCCGAAAAAAGTAAAGAGACAGCTATAAAATAAGAAATCAACCTGATTTTTCCCATATAAACACCCCTTTTGTCGTATTAAGTCGTCTTTTTAATTTTATCACATATAAAAAAACTAATCAAGCGTATTGAATTTTTTTCTGAAATATGGTATTATTAATATATTATTAAATAAAAATAAACAAATTAAGCCATTTTAATATGGAAAGGAGAATAAGATGAAAAACAGTTATGAATTCCAGAATTTGCTTCCCGAAATAATTTCTCTTGCTGATGTTGCTGAAAAATCTGATAACATCAATACAGAACTTTATTCTAAATTTGATGTAAAAAGAGGTCTTCGTGATATTAACGGTAAAGGCGTTCTTTGCGGACTCACTCAGATATCCGAAATTTGTTCATCAGAAGTTATAAACGGCGAAACAGTCCCTTGCGAAGGAAAGCTCTTTTATAGAGGATATGATATAAATGATATAGTTGATGGATTCACAAAAGATAATCGTTTTGGATATGAAGAAACTGTTTATCTTCTTCTTTTCGGTGATTTACCAACTCCACAGGCTCTTGAAGAATTTTGCGGAATTCTTTCAAGATTCAGAACATTACCTACATCATTCGTTCGTGATATCATTATGAAATCACCTAGTACAGATATGATGAACACACTTGCGAGAAGCGTTCTTACATTATATTCTTATGACGATAAACCCGATGATACATCAACATCAAATGTTTTAAGACAGTGTATTGAACTTATTGCACTCTTTCCTCTTCTTTCGGTTTATGGATATCAGGCTTATCAGCATTATCATGAAAACTGCAGTCTTTTCATACATATTCCTGATCCGAAGCTTTCAACTGCTGAAAATATACTTCATCTTTTAAGACCCGACAGTTCATATACAGAACTTGAAGCAAAACTTCTCGATCTTTGTCTTGTACTTCATGCAGAACATGGTGGCGGTAACAATTCAACATTTACAACTCATGTTGTTTCATCATCAGGAACAGATACATATTCAGCGATTGCTGCTGCTCTAGGTTCACTTAAAGGTCCTAGACATGGCGGTGCGAATATAAAAGTTGTTCAGATGTTTGATGATATAAAAGCGAATGTCAAAGATTGGTCTGACGAAGAAGAGATAAAGGCATATCTTGCAAAACTTCTTCATAAAGAAGCCTTTGATAAATCAGGTCTTATTTATGGAATGGGACACGCAGTGTATTCAATTTCAGACCCCAGAGCAGAAATATTCAAAAAATTCGTAAAGAAACTTTCAGATGAAAAGGGACTTAACGAAGAATATAAACTTTATTCTCTCGTTGAAAAACTTGCTCCTGAAGTTATTGCGAAAGAAAGAAAAATTTACAAGGGTGTTTCTGCTAATGTCGATTTTTACAGCGGATTTGTATATCATATGCTTGATTTACCCAAAGAACTCTACACTCCCCTTTTCGCGATAGCAAGAATTGCAGGATGGTCTGCACACAGAATTGAAGAACTTGTAGGCAGAGGAAAAATAATGCGTCCTGCATATATGAATATCTGCGACAGAAAAGGATATAAATTCATTTCTGAAAGATAATAAAAACCTGAGAATAGATAATTCTATTCTCAGGTTTATTTTTTATTCTTTGTTTTTACTTGGTTTTAAAAGGATAAATGCTATTACAGCACCTACAATAAGTACTCCTCCAAGAAGAAGTGCTGCAGATGAAAGCGAACCCAATTCATCAAAAGCAATAAGTTGTGTTTCTTTGAATTCAACCCCTGCGCTTGAAGAAAGATCATTATCTGAAAGTCTTCTGTCCGCAATTACAATCACATAATCACTAGCATGTTTCATTCCATAAGTTGCATAACCCTGTTTATTTACAGTAGCACAACCAATATGCTCTAATTTATATGTATTTTCATTAAGTATAAAAAGATTTGCATATCTTCCGACATGTTCCTTACCTACATTTATTGATAAATCTGCTCTGAATGGTAAATCTCCATCATGAGCAATACGGAATTGTTTTTTATCTTCAAATTTTGATAACGGAACCATAAGTCTTTCAGCAATAATACCTTCTCCTGTTGTTACTCCGAGATTGATATTTTTAGTTGCATCAGAAATATTTTTTCCTAAAATTGTCCAATAATAATCCGAACCATCAAATCTGATTCCTATATTTCTTCCTTTGATAGCAGCAAGAGCATCAGTATCAATAACACCGCTTGCAGACATGGGAGTTCTGAAAAAACATGAATTATATTTTGATACAAGATCAGGTATATCTTCAGCGCTCTTTACAGAAACAACTGTAATACCATTGCTGTCAACATCAACACTTATGATGTTATCTGTTGCAGCAACAAATGTAATATCAAGCTTTTCGTCAGCAGTCACCTTACCTGTTCTGTATCTGTAAATACCGATATTTTCAAGATCAGAACCTGTATAGGAAATATTTTCAAGTTTATAATCATCATCAGGAATTATTTTGAATTCAACATAATCTCCTTTATTTACCTGAATAGTTTTTCCCTTATCAAGCCAGAGACCACCAGTCTGAGTAATTTCTCCTCCGGTTTTATTATTAATAGTAATTTTATATGTTTCAACCTTTTCAAAAAGGGCCGCAATCTTTATATCTTCATCAAGATATGATATCTTGTATGTATCCGAAGCTGTTTTTGCTGTTCCGTTTACAGAAATATAATCAAATATATATCCTGAACCCTCATCTGTATATGCAGAAACTGTAATTGTAGCATCAGCAGAAACTCTGTTTACACCAGGAGAAAGCTTGACTCCATCTGCTTTTACAGTCATATAACAGTTCTTTTCAGAAGGTTCTTCAACCACAACTTCATAGCTTGAAGCATCAACAAAAGTAACTCTTAAAGTTCCGCTTCCGAGAGATTTTGAAACAACATAGTATCCACCGCTCGCTTTGACTGTTTCTGCAATTCCTGTAGCATCAGGAATATACACAACTGAACCTACTGAATAAAGAGAACTTGCGGGAGAAACCTTAAATTTAAAGTCGTTTACCGCACGATAAGAAGTTTTATCATCTGAATTTACAGTAACAGTACCGGCAACACCCGAATATGAAATGCTTCCGTTTTTACCAATATCAAAAGAGACTTTTATATATTCATTTACAAATTCTGTTTCGATATAAATATTAGAAGAATCCGAATCGCCAACTGTATATTTAGCTATCGAATCGGTATTATCATCAAACGAGCCAACATCACAGTTATACTGAGAAAAAACATATAATGTCTGTGAATCTGTAATAACTGTGCTAAATTCTACTTCATCACCATACTCAACAGATATCGGAGAATCTCCAACGCTGTATTCTATACCCTTATATATGACTTTCGTTGTTCCTATTGTATCTTGTCCTGATTTATAACCAAATGAAAGGTTAAATCTTTTCTTTGAAAATTCAGCACTTATTTCAATATCTGAAGTTGCTGTGAAAATATCACTTACAGTTTCGGTATTGCCAAAATAAGTAGTTGTTTCGTTTCCTACAGTTATGTTGTCTATCTGATAGCCAACAGGAGCTGTAACTGTATATCTTACAGTTTCTCCGTCTTTAACTTTAAGAACGCCTTCTCTATCAGCACCCGAAATAGAAACTTTGCCCATACTGGTATCATCATCGTCACTTACAGATATTGTGTATATAGGTGAAAATTTAACCTTAAGGACGCCAGATTTAGTTTCTTTATTTGTGTTATCAAGAGTATATCTCACTACTCCGTTAACATTAGAAGAAGACATTGTTCTGTAATCAACGCCTACTTCGTATACAACACTTTCGATTTCGTAATTACTGTCAGGTAAAATATCAAAATTAATTACATCATTCAAAACAGTTACGTTAGTGTTACCTGAAGAGCAAATCTGAAAATCGGTAGAATCTTTCCAGACTTTTACAGAACCGCCATTCCCGTTTTCAATATCTACTTCGATATTGTATGGTACCACGCTAGGCTCATCCTCTGCATTAACAGTCAGACCGGAAAAACATAATAATATAAAAAATGCGGAAATAATGGTTATAATATAATTTTTCATCTTTGCAAACGCCATATATTACCCCTCCAAATAAAGCAAAACACTATATATAGTATTATCATAACATAAAAGCCTTGATAATTCAAGGCTTTTTTGTTATTTATTCAATTTTATTAACGCGTAAGCAACAATACCACCTACACCAATAAGAATGATTACAAGGACAACAGCAAAAACAAGTTGTTTTGAACCTGTATCAACCTTTCCTTCTGTTTGCATAGGATCAATATCGCTGTCCGAAATTGCATTATCAGATATAACTACAATATAGTTTCCGCCTTCGGATAAAACAAACGATGCTTTCCCATCAGAATCCACTACAGAAGAATATTTCGAAGAAACCGAATAATCCGACATATCAACCTTGAAAATAGTTGCTGTTTTTCCTTCTCTGTTAGGATTAAATCCAAGATTAAGTGTTGCATCAAATCCTAATAAACCTTCTTCAAGAATATGAACCTGATATTTATCTTCATAAGGAAGAAGCTGTGTAACATAAGTAATGGCATATTCATTCTTTCTTGAAACAGAAAGATTCTTATCTTTAAATTGTGAGCCTTTGATATTGAGACTATTTATGTTCCATGAATAATCTTCAGAATAAAAATCAAGCCATATGCTTCTGCCGATAAGGCCGTATTGCACTTCAGCAGGAAGAATTCCATCACCTATAGGCACACGAATTATATTTCCATTATTTGATTCAAAAACCTCTTCTGCACCATTTATACTGTAAAGTGAAACAACTGTACCCTTATCAGTAACCTCTATTCCCGATATATTATCAGTTTTTCCCTTAAAAACAACCTCTAGTGTCTGATTGTTCGAAATAGGTTCTGTTGTATATGTTCCGTCTTCATTTTTAGTAAAATTCGTTCCTGAATACGAAAGAGTCTCAAGAGTGTATCCGGGTTCTGGTATTATTTCAAAAGTAATGCTATCCCCTTTATTGACCTTTACATTTACATTATTAGGAGAATATCCGCCTCTTTGGGTGATTTTTCCGCCCCCATCACATATTACGGTAATGGTATATGTTCCGACATTTTCATAAACAGCCTCAACCTTTGTATCAGCAGTTATCTGAAAAGTTATTTCGTTTTCTGTAAAAATCTGTTCTTCCGATGCAGATGTAACTTTGAAATGTTTAAAAATATATCCACTTCCCTCTTCTGTTGAAGTTGAGAATGACAAGTTTGAATTCTTGACAACAGTCTGCTTTCCGGAAGGAAGAATATCAGATCCTTTTTTTGCAGTCAATTTGCAACCTTTAGGAACATTCACTATTTCAAGATTGTATGCAGGTTCGAAAGTAACATAAACAGAACATTCAGATGAAACTGTATAAACCCCATTTGAATCAGGAATAAGTTTTTTTATCGAATTTCCGTAAGAATAAGAAATGCTACTTATTCCATATCCTTCATCAGTTTCGACTTTGAACTTGAATTTTGAGCCTTCAACAACCTCAACAGTGCCGTTTATCGCATATCCGTCAGGATCAACTATAACCCCTTCGTTGCCAACAATAAACTCTATGGGATAGTATTTATCAAATGTAACCGAAAGAGTATCGTTATATGTCGGTGTAACAGAATAAAAATCATCAACATCGGGAGAAATTTCTCTACCGCCGAATTTAACACTTTTAACTCCATATCCATCCATTGGTGAAACTCTGAATCTGAACTTTTCTCCCTCGTCAACAATAACGGAAGAATAAAGAGGATTCCCGAGCTCATCAGTTATAAAACCTTCCAATCCTACATTCAGAGCGATTTCAAAAGATTTCTGTTCCTCAAAAGTTACATAAAGAGTAGTGTTTGTCGTTACCGCAGGAGTGGTATATAAATTTCCACTTTTAACAATACTTCCACCCGAATATTTTACATTTCCTACCTTATATCCATAAACCGGTTCTATGAAAAAAGGAGCCATAGTTCCGCTATCAACATAAACCTTTGTACCTGAAGTTTTCGAAATACCGTTATATGAAACAGTCCCGCCTTCAGGATTTGTTATATAGACAGTAATCTCAAAAGATTCAGCATTTACAGGTAGTTTATAAAAGAATATAACGACAAACAGCCCTGCTAAAAGCAGAGCTATTTTAATTATAGATTTTTTTATGTTTAAAACCATAAACAACCTCTTTAAACATTAAATCTGAAAAGGACTATATCTCCATCCTGCATAACATATTCCTTGCCTTCGAGTCTTACAAGACCTTTTTCTTTGGCCGCAGCCATTGTTCCGCAAGACATAAGATCATCATATGAAACAACTTCTGCCCTGATAAATCCCTTTTCAAAGTCCGTATGAATTTTACCTGCCGCCTGTGGAGCTTTTGTTCCTCTTGTGATTGTCCATGCTCTTACTTCAGGCTTCCCTGCTGTAAGATATGAAATAAGACCAAGAAGAGAATATCCTTCTTTTATGATTCTGTTAAGTCCTGACACTTCAAGGCCTAAATCAGCAAGGAACATCTGCTTGTCTTCAGCATCCATATCTGAAATTTCTGCTTCTATCTGAGCACAGATAGGAAGAACAGCAGACTTTTCTTCAGCAGCAATTTTGCATACTGTTTTGTAATTTTCATTTGTATCAACATTATTAACAAAGTCTTCTTCGCAAAGATTTGCAGCGTAAATAACAGGTTTTGCCGAAAGAAGAGGAGTTGTTTTTATAATTTCAAGTTCTTCTTCTGAAAAATCATAAGAACGTGCAGACTTTCCAGCTTCAAGATGAGCCTTAAGGCTTTCAAGAAAATCGATTTCAACCTGATACTTTTTATCTCCCTTTACAAGTTTCTTGTTCTTGTCAATTCTTCTGTCAAGAATTTCAATATCAGAGAAAATAAGTTCAAGGTTTATGGTTTCGATATCTCTTTCAGGATTAATACTTCCGTCAACATGAACTATATCAACATCCTCAAAACATCTTACAACATGAACTATAGCATCAACTTCTCTAATATGAGATAAAAATTTATTTCCTAACCCTTCGCCTTTACTAGCTCCTTTAACCAAACCTGCA
>CALGTU010000129.1 GCA_937901465.1 uncultured Clostridia bacterium
AGTCGGTAGAGCGCTTGACTGTTAATCAAGATGTCACTGGTTCGAGTCCAGTTGGGGGAGCCAATCCAATAAACCCCGTAGATATGTTGTCTACGGGGTTTTGTGTTTTAGGAAAATTATAGGAAATTTTATGAATATATATTTTTACAAATGATGAATTTATAGATAAATTCGATTTTTATATGTTTTCTATTTATATTTATAACTTCTCTAACTGCATCAACGGGTCCCTTGGTATAGTCAGAGAAGTGAGCAGATTTGAGAAAGTTACAATTTTAATTTGAATAGAAGTTTTATTACATTCTTTTATATGCTATAATAAGGCGAGGTGAAAATTATGGCTTTTATGGGAATGTTCGTCGGAACGATTCTTCTTATCGTTACGACAATAGTTATTATTTTATCACTAATTTTTATCATAACCGCGATAATTCTCAAAATAATCGGTAAGAAAAAAGACAGTAAAAAACTTAAGATAACAGGGAATGTATTTCTCGTTTTAGGGATAGTAAATATCGCACCGATAATTATATTTATAGGTTACCTTACATATAAATCACATTTTGCCGAAGTCGAACTTCCTGACGGCAAAACAAAGGATGTTTCAATAAAATCCGCATATAAAGTTATGGAACTTTCACGCGACGGCTCGGATGAAGCGATAGAAGAACTCGAAAAACTCCTTGATAAAAACCCTGACCTTGTTTTCTTCCACGATAACAACAGAGAAAGCATTTTAGAAATAGGTCTCGAAAACGGAGATGCCGATGTTGTGAAAATCGCAATTCAACACGGCGCCGTTATAGATAATCCCGAAAGATATGAGCATATGGCTTATGTAAAAACAACTATGCAGGATTATTTTGGCGGTATGATAGGACGCGAATTCACAAGGGAAGATATTGAGATTATAAAAATTCTCTTTGAAAATGGTGCTGATACCTCGTATAAACTGAGGGTGCATTATTATTCCAACGCATTTGGTATGTCTGTCTGGGGTATTTTATACAACGATGGCATTGTTACAGATGATGAACTCGAATTCATACAAGTTATCATAGATAACGGGGTAACGCACGATGACGCATTGATTTTAATGGAAGACCTTTCTTCAAATTATCATTTTTCTGATGAATATCACAGTGATATAAAAAAAGACGATAACTATTATCTTCTTATGGAAATGATAGAAGAAAATAAGTAAATAAAAATAAAACTGACTCCCGTTAAATGAGGAGTCAGTTTGTTTTTTTATATTATTCTTTAATTTTAAACTTAATGTTGTTTATCATAGCGTATCTATGAGCATATGAACTTTCTGAAGCACAGATTGTCAAATCTTTATTGCAGTCATCAAATGCTTCTTCGCCGATAAACATAACAGAATCGGGAATAGTAACAAGTTTGAGGCTTTCGCAATCTTCAAAAGCGTTATTACCAATACTTGTAACAGAATCGGGAATATTGATTTCTTCAAGACTTTCACAATTTTCAAAAGCGTTGTCACCGATACTTGTGAGTGAATCGGCAATGCTTATATTCTGAAGATTTTTACAGCCTGAAAAAGCGTTGTTTTCAATGCTGATAGTATATTCAGGAATATTTATACTTTCAAGACTTTCACAGTCTTCAAAAGCACATCCACCGATAAATACAACTGACTTAGGGATTTTTATATCTACAAGTTTCTTACAACCTGAGAAAGCGAAGTGTTCAATGCTCGAAGTAGCTTCTGAAAGAACAACCTTTTTAAGATTAATACAAGCTTCAAAAGCACCACCACCGATAAGTACAACAGAATCAGGAATTTCTATGCTTTCGAGATTTTTACAGTAATAGAAAGCCTTTCTGCCGATACTTCTTACAGATTTAGGTAAATTTACATCCTTAAGATTTTCACATTCATAGAAAGCATTTTCGCCGATAGCAGTAACAGAATCAGGTAAAGTTATACTTTCAAGGTTTTTACAATCATAAAACGCATAATCTCCGATACTCGTAACGCTGTCAGGAATTGTTATGGATGT
>CALGTU010000130.1 GCA_937901465.1 uncultured Clostridia bacterium
CTTGTTTCGATACCTTCTGCAACTGTCTGCATTCTAAGATGCTTCGCCATAGCGATTGTATCTTCGATAATATATGAGCTACGGTTATCTTCGTCGTTTGCGATATTGAAGAAACCTGCATCAAGTTTAATGACATCAAGAGGAATATCCTTGAGAGAATTAAGAGATGAGAATCCTGAGCCGAAATCGTCCATAGAAACAACAAACCCGTATTCTCTGAGTCTTTTTACTGTTTCAATGAGAAGATTCTTATCATCAAAGAATGCACTTTCGGTAAGTTCGATTTCTATACAGCTGAATGGAATATCATATTGTTTTACTATATCCCTGATATGTTCTGCAAGGTCGGGTTTTTCGAAATGTACTCTTGAAATATTGACTGAAATCGGGAAAAGTTTTCTTCCCTCTTCCTGCCATCTCTTCTGAAGCTGACAGATTTCATTGAGCATATAATCATCGAGCTTTGTGATAAAGCCATTCTTTTCGAATATAGGAATGAATTTAGCAGGCGACATGAGTCCCTTTTCTTCGCTGAGCCAGCGAACGAGTGCTTCGGCACCTGAAAGTTCTTCATTCTGTGAGTTATATTTAGGCTGAAGATAAACAATAAATTCTTTCTTTTCAAGAGCAGCTTCCATTGTGTTTTCGATTTCACGCTCATTGATAAGTTTAAGATGAATTTCATTATCAAAATAGCTTATTCCGTTCATCTGAGAAGAATTCACACCTGAATCCTTAGCTATTCCCGAAAGGTTGTTTATACGGTCAATGGACATTGTTCTGTCCTTGATTTCATAAACACCGAAATGGTATTTGATAGATGTTTTTGCATTCACCTGAGAAAGCGTTGCCGAAAGGTCTTCTACCCTCTTTTTGAGCATATCAAAATCTGTGTATTCAATGAGAAGAGCAAATGTATCTCCGCCATGTCTTGTTGCGAGTTCATGACGCTTTTTGATAAAGTTATGACATATATCAGAAACTCTGACAATAAGCTTATCCGCCTCATTGACTCCATACATATCGCTATACATTCTGAATTTACATATATCAAATGAAACGAGGGCATATTCGTTTTTCTTACGTTTTTTAAGGAGTTTGGCTGCATCACTCTTGAATTTGATCCAATTTGTTTTTCCTGTTATTGTATCAAGGTAGATAAGAGAAATGAGTTTTCTGTTTGATGAAATCTGACCTGCCATTGATGCAAAGTTGATTATAAGTGTTATGAAAATAATAATTGCCGGGCCGATTATCATCCAGGCAAGAAGAATAGCAAAACTATCTTCTTTTTCTATTCCTCTTGAAATATTGACTTTTGACACAACCTGCCAATCGTTCATTTCAAGGGGATGTTTATACCAGATGTTCATAGGAACAGTTGATGATATCATTTTCTTAAGATCTATCTCAGCAGCATCTTCTTCATCATCTTTAAGGTTTTCAAAATCGTCGCTTATAAGATCCCTGTACCACATTGTCATTTCTGAATCATCTGAATTTCCGTTTTTAATGGATTTTAAATCAAAATCATCTTTACCGAGTTCGTTATGAGTAATCACATTGTTTTCATCATCAAGGATATATATTTCATATACATCGTTTGCAAACTTCTGAGGAATATCAAAAGAAACCGAAGAAACGGATATAAAATATCCATCACAGCTGAAATTTTTGATTTTTGGTGTTATTACGATGATTTTATCTTTAAACATTTCATCATAACATACTATTGTTTTCGCAGGGATAGCATTACGGAAAAACGGCTTTGATTTCAGATTTACTGCTTTTCCGTTATTATCATACCCAACTCCGTTTGTTGTTACAACAAATGATGTTTCATAGGTATCAAATGAACTTGCTATTCCGAATTTTTCTGCGAGAGAAGCGTCAATCTCGTCATTACTGAATTTCTGTGCAAAATCTTCTGTTGATTTTATACGTGACTTTATACTTTCTTCTATTCCACTCGCTATAATGCCTGTTGAATCGTTATAATGCTTTGATTCTATATCAAGCATTGCTATGATAGAAAGAGCAAGCCCACTTATGAGAATTATGACCATAAATCCCATTGTTATGAGTCCCCACACAAATGTAGGGAGTATACTTGATTTTTTTATTTTGGTATTTGCAATTTTATTAAGACTAGGCATTTTATTTTTCCCCCAAAAAATAATGTCTTTGTTCACCGAAAAAAGCTGCCGAAAAAATCGGCAGCCTTTTTGATCATTCCGGATTAATATTTATCACTTGAACTGAAATCAGGCATTGATGAACCGAAATCAAAATCAGAAACAGGTTCAGCGGAAATTTTCGCTGCGGGTGCTGTATATGTAGGTGCGGGTTCATAAGATGCGGCAGGTTTTCTTCCTGCTGAACTACGAAGTTTGAACTTGCCTACAAGGTGGTTAAGCATCTTAGCCTGTGATGAAAGTTCTTCTGCAGATGCAGCACTTTCTTCTGATGTTGCTGAGTTTGTCTGAACAACGCTTGAAATTCTTTCAACATCCTGTGTAACTTCGTTGATTGATGTTGCCTGTTCGTTCGAAGCATCTGCAATCTTTTCGATAAGTTCAGTTGTTTCAATAGAGTTCTTAACGATTTTCTGTAATGTTTCTGCTGTATCGTTAGCGATTTTTGTTCCGTTTTCAACAGCCTGAATAGAGCCTTCGATGAGAACTGCTGTATCCTTTGCAGCTTCTGCTGATTTAGCAGCAAGGTTTCTTACTTCGTCAGCTACAACGGCAAAGCCCTTACCTGCTGTACCTGCTCTTGCTGCTTCAACTGCTGCGTTAAGAGCGAGGATATTTGTCTGGAATGCGATATCATCGATTGTCTTGATGATATTTGCAATCTGAGCAGACTTTTCGTTGATGTCTCTCATAGCTTCCATCATCTGTTCCATCTGTCTGCTTCCATTTTCGCCATTTCCAGTACATATTTATATCCCTTTTCCGGTATAAAATTGGACATATATAAAATATGTTTTATTGTTTTATTTTCATATTGTTTTAACAAACCATCAATAGTAGCATCAATAAAAGATTTTTTAGGCGTAGATAAAATTTGTTGATATAATTTTACTTTTTCATTATTTGTAAGACCATTTACATATTCTTTAAATGTTGCAATTTGTTCTTCTCTAGTTAGTTCTTCAGTTTCTTCTAAAACAAAAGGAAGTCCCGAAATGATATTATACTCATCATTACTTAGTTGTTGTTTAATCATATCAGTATTATTTAAAGTTTCTATATAATAATTTGTTAAAGCACTTGTATAACATAAAGAACCACTTAAGAATGCTGATGTTGCATCTTCACTTGGTTTAACAATACCTGAAATTTTTAAATCTAAACCTTTATTAATAACTGAATTAAGTAATG
>CALGTU010000131.1 GCA_937901465.1 uncultured Clostridia bacterium
GCAATTTTTAATTGATACAAATGATTTAGAAACAAAATCTATGATTCAGTTTATATCTGCATATGCTAATCTTTTAATTTCATAATCATTATTCTTCATATTTTTTTTAACAAAATCACCGCATTTATCTTCTACAAACGAGGGTATTTCTAAATTTAAATTATACATCAAAATACTCCCACCATAATCCTTTTTAAGCTTTTCTGCTTCATCTATGGTTTTTGTGTTCTCAGGAAGATGCGGGAATGCAACGGTGGGTTTGATCTCGGAAAGATTGATTTCGATGACTTCATCGTAAACAGCGTCAGCGTCTGCTGAAAGTTCTGTCCATACTTCTTCACGTTTCTGTGCTTTGAGGAATTCTCTTGTGATTTCATCAGAAGGGAATATTGATGTTGTAGCGCCGAGTTCAGCACCCATATTTGTTATGGTTGCTCTTTCAGGAACAGAAAGTGATTTAACACCTTCGCCACAGTATTCGATTACTTTTCCTACGCCTCCCTTAACAGAGAGAATGCGAAGAACTTCGAGAATAACATCTTTAGCGGCAACCCAGGGAGAAAGCTTTCCTTTGAGCTCAACCTTAACAACCTTAGGACATGTGATATAATATGTTCCGCCGCCCATAGCAACAGCAACGTCAAGTCCACCTGCACCGATAGCAATCATACCGATACCACCGCCAGTAGGAGTATGACTGTCTGAGCCTATGAGAGTTTTACCGGGAATACCGAATCTTTCAAGATGAACCTGATGACAGATACCGTTTCCGGGACGTGAAAAATAAATTCCGTGTTTTTTAGCAACAGAACTAATAAATCTGTGGTCGTCAGCGTTTTCAAAACCTGACTGAAGTGTATTATGGTCAATATAAGCAACAGAACGCTCTGTCTTTACTCTGGGAACGCCCATAGCTTCGAATTCAAGATAAGCCATTGTTCCTGTAGCGTCCTGAGTAAGTGTCTGGTCGATTTTAATTCCGATTTCCTGACCTTTTACAAATTCACCTTCAACAAGGTGAGCTTTGAGTATTTTTTCTGTAAGTGTAAGTCCCATAATGTCCTTTCCTCTCTTAAAACATAATTATAGATTTAATTATAATATATTTTGCCTTTATTGTCAATGTTTTAACGAGTACAATATATCGTTGTACAAATAGAAAATATTGTGGCTTTTTCAGAAAAATATATTAAAATTATTTAATTACATAAAGATGGAAAAGAATTTCATGAACGAATAGTATGATTTTTTCAGAAAACTTCGGCTTTTGATCTCTTTTTCTGTGATTTCAATGCTTTCGGATATTGTTTTTATAAAATCTGATTTTATATCTTTTACAGAACCTGTTTTATACAAAAAAATAAGATTTTCAAAAAGATAATAAAAACTTCTGTAATCAAAGTTTGCGGTACCTATAATTGCAGATTTATCGTCAGAAATTATTGATTTTGCATGAATAAATCCATATTTGTATTCGTATATCTTTACACCCGATTTTATAAGTGAATCATAATTTGATTTTGTAACGGCATCCACATACCATTTATCAGGAATATGAGGTGTTATTATTCTTATGTCAATTCCGCTTTTTGATGCGAGTTGTATTGTAGATATAGTTTCACTGTCGGGAATAAGATAAGGTGTTGTTATATAAACATATTTTTTAGCCGATGAAATCATATTAATATATACATTTTTTACCGTATTTTCCTTTCTTGAAGGATCAGCACCGAACGGAATGACTATTCCGTCGTTTTTAGAAATGTAATTAGTAAGATATTTATTGAAATTTTCTTCTCTTTTTCCGACGCTGTATCCCCATATTTTCAGGAACATCGCTGTCATTTCGTTAACAGCTTTTCCTTCAATCAGTATTCCATAATCCTTCCATATGCCGAAACGTTCTTTTTCGTTTGAATATTCATCTGCGAGATTTATGCCACCTGTATATGCAAATTTACCATCAATAACTGCTATTTTACGATGATCTCTGTAATTTACAGAAATATCAGGATAAGGAGCAAACGGATTGAATCTTGCTGATTTTATGCCATATTCTTTAAGACTTTTTCTGAAATTATAGGGTAGAAGGTTTATTGTTCCGATATCATCATAAAGAATTCTGATTTCAACTCCATTTTTTGATTTTGATCTGAGTATATCGTATATTCTGTTCCATACATTTCCTTTGTTTATAATAAAATATTCGAGAAATATAAAATTTTCGGCTTTTTTCAGGTTTTCTTCAAGGCTTTCAAAAAAATATTCCCCCATAGGAAAGAACTTTGTTGATGTTTTATCGTATAAACTGTGTTCTGTTGTTGAAATAATATAATTTATCTGCTTTTTCATATCTTCATCGTTATTCATACGATTTAAAATAGAAGTATCTTTGGGAATCACTATAGTTCTGTTTATGTTTTCTAAATTTTTTTGTTTTCTTTCGGGAATTTTCTTTTTTCTTATTATGATATAAATTATCCATGAAAATATGGGGACAGAAATAAGAAAGAAAATCCATATAACCTTAAAGTCAGATTGTAAATCGCCAGTTGCAGTTTTAAAAGCAAAGAAAATGCTTAAGAATGTCATAAATCCATATATATATGGTGAATATCTGCTTATATGGTAGAACATCATAAAATATGCAATAATCTGCATCATAATCAGAACAGAAGTTATAAAAAGTTTTCCTGATATAAATTTTATTATTTTTTTCATATAATCACCTTTATTGTGTTTCAATTATTTTTTATCCTGAAAAACCGACTATTCCTGTAAAAATATGTCTTGAAATTGATATAATAAAGTTGTATAATAATATAAATATGCATTTTGCAGAATTTAATCATTTCATTAACATAAAGGAGAGTTTTATTATGGCTGAAAAATTCAAAGTTTCTCTTGCAAAAATTATCAGCGAATTCAATATGGAGGTTATATATACACCTGCACCTCCTGAAACACTTTTTATCGATGAAGCCGATGTAAATCGTCCCGGTCTTCAGCTTATGGGATTTTATGAATATTTCAATCCGGAAAGAATTCAGATACTCGGTAAAATGGAATTTGCTTATCTTGCAACAGTTGATGAAAAAGTACGCCGTGAAAGAATAGAACTTCTCGTTTCACAGAAACTTCCTGCCATGGTTATAACAAGAGAACTTCCGTATTTCCCTGAAATGCTTGAAATTGCTGAGAAATATCAGGTTCCTCTTCTAAGAAGCAAAGACAGCACATCAAATTTTATGGCAAGTCTTATTGCGTTTTTAAACCTTAATCTTGCTCCAAGAATCACACGTCATGGTGTTCTTATTGAAATCTACGGCGAAGGCGTTTTCATTACAGGCGAAAGCGGAGTAGGTAAATCAGAAACCGCTATTGAACTTGTAAAACGTGGACATCGTCTTGTTGCCGATGATGCAGTAGAAATCAGAAAAGTTTCGAACATAAGCCTTGTAGGAGCTTCACCTGATAATATCCGTCATTTCCTTGAACTCAGAGGTATCGGTATTATCAACGCAAGAAGACTTTTCGGTATCGGTGCCGTTAAGGTTACCG
>CALGTU010000132.1 GCA_937901465.1 uncultured Clostridia bacterium
TGTTGACTTAGGAGATTATGTTGTAATTATTAATACAGATAAAGTTGTTTTAACAGAGATTATGGGAAGTCGTGAGAAAAACACCTATCATATCTATGCTAAAGATTTAGGCGAAAAAATCGAAGGCTGTTATTTTATAGATAACCTCAAAGACGGTGAAACCGAAAAGGAATACCACGACAGAAATTTTGACGAAATAACAGAATATTTAAAAGAAAACGCGAAAGAGGGCGACCTTATCATAACCCTCGGATGCGGAGATGTATATAAAATCGCAAAGAAACTCCGTGATATAATTTAACTGAAAGGGGAATTTTATGCTGAATGAAAAAACAAGGGCAGTTTATGAATATATAAAGCAGAGAATCGAAGAAACGGGCGTTCCGCCGACGATGAAAGAAATCTGTGATGATTTAGGGCTGGGTTCTACTTCAACCGCACACAGATATGTTGAAACTTTAATCGATTTGGGTCTTGCCGAAAAATCGGGCGGAAGTAAAAACAGAACAATAAGACTGACGGGTATTTCATCGGGAAGAATTATTCCCGTTATCGGAAATGTCGCTGCGGGAAACCCCATAACCGCTATTGAAGATATAACCGAATATATCCATTTTCAGCCCGAAAGAAACTATAAGGGCGACCTTTTCGCGCTTGTCATAAAGGGTGAAAGTATGATAAACTGTGGAATTTTCGATGGCGATATCGTTGTTGTTGAAAAGATGCAGACGGTTAAAAATTCCGAAATCGCTATATGTATGGTTGACGGCGAAGCTACCTGCAAACGCTTTTTCAAAGAAGACGGACACTACAGACTTCAGCCCGAAAACGACGATATGGAACCCATTATAGTTGATGAATGTGAAATAATCGGCAAGGTTGTTGCCGTTATCAGATATTTATATTAAGACAAAAGGAGCAGAAAATTATGCAGAACAAAGTTAAAGTTATTATTTGCGGAAAAGAATATACAATAAACACAGATGAAGTTCCGAGCTATGTAATAAGCCTTGCTAAAAAGCTTGATAATCAGATGAACGCTATTATGGATTCATCAGATAATATTCCCATAACAACAGCCGCTGTTTTAACAGCTCTTTCAGCACTCGATGAAGCTCACAAGGCTAATATGGATATGGACAGAATAAGAGTTCAGATTAAGGATTATGTTGACGACGCTCACACAGCAAGAGCAGATTGTGATGAAAAGGACAAGGAAATCGCTCTTCTTAGAACAAAAATCGTTTCTCTTGAAAACGAACTTAAAATAAAGAAACTTTCAGAAAAATAACCGCGTGACCGCACAGGACAATTCGTTACGGAGTTTGTTTCAATAAATAAAAAAGCGACTCGGTAACGATAAATACAGATATTTTTACAAAACCGCGTGACCGCGGAGGACAATTCGTTACGGAGTTTGTTTCAAGAAATAAAAAAGCGACTCGGTAACGATAAATACAGATATTTTTACAAAACCACGTGACCGCGGAGGCGAATTTCAAGACGCGTTGCGTTTTGTTGATTTTGTTTCGGCACGGCTGAAAACAGCCTTCTGCCGACCATACTTTCTACTCGTGTAGAAAGTAGGCAAAGACACGCTCTTGCAGAGGGCTACGCTCACTCATGCGTGAGCGGTAATTCTCTTGCCATTCGCAACGGCAGAGTAGCCCGTTGCCGATATTACGAATGAAAAATAACTTTTCATCGCACGCACCAACTTTATTTATATGCTCATTAGCGTGTGCGTTACCGAGCCATTCGGTAATTTTCAAAAACAAAGTTCGTAACGAACTGCCGGCGGGTGTTACCCGCAAAGGAAGTGATAAAGAATGCAGTATCCGCTTATCGAAAAATTCAACCGCTCGCTGATAAACTATGGCGATGATGTCGTCGTTGCACTTTCAGGCGGGGCAGACAGCGTATGCCTTCTTTATAATATGCTTTCTTTATGGCAGAGAGGTTATATAGAAACCTTAACGGCTGTTCATTGTA
>CALGTU010000133.1 GCA_937901465.1 uncultured Clostridia bacterium
ATGTTTGCATCTATAGTGGAATGAATGGTATAACCGTCCACTGCGGGTTTAATGGTTCTTTCCACCGTGGAATCACCTGATAAATAACCATATTCACGACCGGTTGTACCATTTAAAATTTCATTATAGAATTCTTCTAATGTCATTTCATAAAAATCGCTAAATGTTATTGCTTTACTAATGTCAACATTTTTAAATATTGAATAATCAAACATGTGATCACCTTCTTAATAATATAATTATATAATAATAAATAATAGGGATGTGATGTTATGAATAAAAAGAAAAAACTTATTTTGAGAATTATAATGATAGTTGTAGCGGTTCTTATGTTTTTAGGTATCGCTATGAGCGGTCTTGTTACTGCTTTTGCGGCAGAAAGTGTTACTGTTGAAACATTTGAAAGCGGATCTCTTTATAACGCTTTCAACGAAGCAAGAGAAGGAACAGACCAGAACAATGTAAAATCATTCACAGTTAAATCGGGGGTTATTTCATCGGCTGATTTTTCTATGTTCGGAAATCTTTCTTCATGTGAAATTATTGATCTTTCGGGGACTGAATTCGAAGGCGGAAAAATTCCCGATAACTTTATGAGCGGAAGAAGAGTTTCTGAATTTTATGCTCCTAAAAATATCACAATGATCGGAAATAACGCTTTTTCAGGTTGCGGAAATTTAAAAAAGCTTTCTTTCACAAATTCTCTTGATACAATAGGAAACAGAGCTTTTGAAAGTTGTTCGGCTCTGACATCGGTTTATTTTCCTGAAAGCTTGAAACTCGTTGACGAATGTGCTTTCAGGGGAAGCGGACTTACTGATGTTTATTTTTACGGCAACGCTCCCGAAGTTAAGAGTGAAGCTTTTCCTGCATCGGCTACTATTCACATAACAGAAAATGCAACGGGATTTGATTCTGATTTCTGGAACGGATATAGTATAGTTAAGGATGTTGTAAAAGATAACAGTGCTCCTGCTGAAACAACAGTCGGCGCTGTTTCCGAAGAAACTACTGCTCCTGTTGAAACAGAAATCCCTGAAGAAACAGAAGCTACATATGGTGCATTCGCTGAAGATGATGAAAAAGCCGAAGCTGTTTCAGGAAATGCTTCAAATGGCGGAACATCGGCAGTTCTTGTTATAGTAATTGCTGCTGCAGTTGTTATTATTGCGGTTGTTGTTGCTACTGCGGTTGTTATAGTTATGATGCAGAAAAACAAGAGCAACGGCAACGGATACATAGAAGTTTCAGAAAAAGACGACAACGCAAAGGAAGAATAAATGCAGAAGATACTCGGATATATGCGTAAGGCTATACAGGAGTTTGACCTTATCGAAAACGGTGACAGAATAGCGGTCGGCGTTTCGGGAGGGAAGGACAGTCTTGTTATGCTGAAAGGTCTGGTTCTTTTAAAGAGGTTTATCGGCATAGAATATGATGTTGTTGCTGTTACTTTAGACCCCGGTTTTGACGGTGTATGGGGAGATTACAGTGATGTTCAGAAACTCTGTGATGAACTCGGGGTTAAATATGTTTTGAAAAGAACACAGATAGGCGAAATTGTCTTTAATGTAAGAAAAGAAGAGCACCCTTGTTCCTTGTGTGCAAGAATGAGAAGGGGTGCTTTACACGATGTGGCTATCGAAGAAGGTTGCAACAAGGTAGCACTTGGTCATCATTATAACGATGCTGTCGAAACGTTTATGATGAACCTTTTTATCGAAGGCAGAATAGGTTGTTTTTCACCTAAAAGTTATCTCTCAAATAAAAAGTTATGGCTTATAAGACCTCTCGTCTTCTCGCCCGAAAAGGAAATAAAAAGGGTTTCGAGAAAGATGGAGATGAATGTTGTAAAGTCGAAATGTCCCGTTGACGGACATACAAAAAGAGAAGAAATGAAGAACTTTTTGGCTGAAAGAGAAAAGCTCGATCACGGTTTTACCGACAGAATTTTCGGTGCTATGAGAAGAGCGGAAATCGACGGTTGGGGAATAAAACAGAAGGGATAATTTAAAATGAAAGAAAATGAAAAAGGCAAAGTTAAATGGCTTAAACCGAAAAAAGCAAAAGAGATAGAGTATATTGTTATAGCTATAACGATTGGTTTGGCTTTTATTCCGCTTATATTTTTAAAATATTCACTTGAAAACAGATGGATACTCTGGGTTACATATATAATCTGCGGAGTGGTTATGATAGGTATGGCTGTTTTTGACTATATATTCTATGTATGTCCTCATTGCAGAGAGTATCTCAGAAGAAATCCCGGAAACAAATGCAGTTTCTGCGGGAAGGATCTGAACAAAACTCCATACGAACTCAAACAGGAAGAAAAGGCTATGAAAGAAAGAAGAAAGCAAAGAGAAGCAGCGGAAGAATAATCTTCCGCTTGAATACGCGGGTGTGGCGAAACTGGCAGACGCACGAGATTTAGGTTCTCGCGCCGCAAGGTGTGCAGGTTCAAGTCCTGTCACCCGCACCATAAAAAGTCCTCATAATATGAGGACTTTTTATTTTTTCTTGACATTTGTGTTTTACGGGATTATAATGTGGGTGGAGTGAAACTCCGCATTAAAATTCACCTTAAAGGAGATTGTTGTTTGAAGAATAACAGAACAGTAATTGTAGCGTAAACGGAAGGTTTGCGAATACAATTAAAATCTACACAAACCCTCCGTTTCTTGAATAAACATCTTTCAGGAGGTTAAACAATGAACAGAAAAAATTATATTATCCGCAACGAAAATAAAAACGACTATTTCGCAGTAGAAAATCTCACAAGAGAATCATTCTGGAATCTTAGTTTTCCGGGCTGTAACGAACATTATTTCATACACGTTATGAGAGATCACAAGGACTTTATTCCCGAGCTCGCTTTCGTTATGGAAGTTGACGGCGAAATTATTGCAAACATTATGTATCTTAAATCAAAGCTTATTGACGAAAACGGAAACGAAAAGGAAACTATATCTTTTGGCCCCGTTTGCGTTCATCCGAAATATCAGAGAATGGGATACGGAAAAATACTTATCGAACATTCTTTTGAAAAGGCAAGGGAAATGGGTTTTGATACGGTTATCATCTTTGGAAATCCCGACAACTATGTTGCGAGAGGATTCAAGAGTTGCATAAGATTCAATGTTTGTTTGGATGGTGGATATTTTCCTGCACCGCTTCTTGTAAAAGAACTGAAAGAAAATCAGTTTGACGGCAGAAGATGGTTCTATCATGAGAGTGATGCGAGTGCACCTTGTATGGACGAAGAGGCAGTTGAAAATTTCGACAAGAATTTTCCGCCAAAGGAAAAAGGCTGGCAACCCAGTCAGGAAGAATTTTTCATCCACTCACATTCACAGCTTAACGGATAAATAATAAAATGCCTATCCTTAATGGGATAGGCATTTTTGTTTTAGAATGAAATTTCGAGCATCTGTAATTTTTCGTTTCCGTTATAGATGAAATAAAGAGGCTTTATTCCGTCGGGGATATTTACTTCTGCTGAGAGCTCTGTCCAATCGGAAGAAAGAGAAGAAGGAATATAAATTCTTCCGATTTCTTCGCCTTTTTCTTCTGTGAGAACTGAGAAATAAGGGCTTTCGCCTTTAAATTCCTTTACGGCAGTTTTACTGTCTTCGGTTTCACAGCGTTCGTCTTTTCTGACGGGACCTTCGTAAACCACCTTATTTTCTTCTGTTTCTTTTCTTACTTTTATGGTGATTTTATCTGTTCCTTTAAAATCGAAATACTTAAAACCGATTAGGGTTTCGTTTCCGATTTCGGCTATGAATCTTTCGTTATCCTTATGTGTTACATTAGGGAAAGAGAATGTATAGATACTGTTTGAACCATGAGGCATATTTCCGTTTGTTAGGTTGCAGGCTATAGGTGCGGGGAAGTTTCCTATAGGTTTTAAAGGGCCAACATTTAGACCGCAACTTGTTATTTCAACCTGATTTATAGAGCCATCAGGATTTATAGTTATCTTTTCGGCACAAGCCTGACGGCTGTAATCTGATTTATGAGTGAGTCTGTGGAAAAAGACATACCACTGATTATTTATTTCGACAATACTGCCATGGGTTGTTCCTGTCATATTGAGTTTTTCTTCTTTTGTTCTTCCGTTAAGACCGACATCGCCGTTTGAAACGATAGTTCCGCCGAAGGTAAAATCTTTATCAGGGAAGTTACTTGTTGCATAGCAGAGTTCGTGGTTCTGCCAGGAGGAATATACGAAATAATATTTATCTCCGACTTTTCGCATTGATGAGCCTTCGAAGAATGGGTGCTCTTCGAAAGATGTTCCCTTGACTCTATACGGAATGATATGCTTTGGTTCTTCTTTGACAGTAAGCATATCGTCTTCAAGAGTAAGCATAACGGCACCCATTATACTATCGGGATGATAAGAAAAGATTTCTTCTTTTGTTCTTCCGAACATCTGCATTTCTGTTTTTATAAGTTCTTCGCTGGGAAAATCTTCTCTTTCTTCATAGTCATACTGTGTTCCGTAATAAACCCTTATTGTTCCGTTATCGTTTAAAACGGCAGGGTCGAAACAGATGTATTTCATCATAAGAGAGCCGTCTTTATTCTTTATATGACCTAAAAATTCATATTGACCACAAGGGGTATCGCAGACAGCAACGCCTATAGGAACGCTGTATCCGCCGTATCCATAATCTCCGCCCATACAATAGAAAAGATAGTATCTTCCGTCGTTGCCTTTTACTACATCAGGGGCATACATATATTTTCTGTCGGGATACTGTGGGTCTTGAGAAGCTTTATAGATAACGCCTTCATAACGCCAGTCGGAAAGGTCATCTACGGGGGCTGAATAGGTTACATAATCTTCCATACAGAAGGTGTATCCACCCTCGCGGTCGTGTGAGCCGAAGATATAGACCCTGTCGCCGAAAACATGTGGTTCACCATCGGGGATATATTCATTTAAAGGTAAAAATGGATTATAGACCTGTTTTTTCTGCATTTGTAAATCTCCTTTTATCTGATTTTATAATGAAATTTATTTGTTGTCTTAATAACATTATTATAGCAAAAGAGAGTATATCAAGTCAACAAAAAAGGCCGGTGGAATGTTCCACCAGCCTTTGAAAATTCTATAATCTTATCTGTTGTTGATGAGCTTTGTGAGTTCAACGGGATCAACGATCTTATCGCCCTTATAAACACGCATATTTCCTGATGCGATTTCGTCGATAAGGATAACTTCACCGTTGTTGTAGCCGAATTCGAACTTGATATCCCAGAGGTCAAGACCGATTGTCTTGAGGTCATCAGCAACAATCTTAGTGATCTTGAGAGTCTGTTCCTTCATGCTTTCAAACATTTCGGGAGTCATAACGCCGAGAACAGCAAGACCTTCGCTTGTAACGAGGGGATCGCCCTTTTCGTCGTTCTTGAATGTGCATTCAACATAGCCGTTTTCAATTTTTGTTCCGTCAGCCATATATTCGCCGTATCTTCTGATGAAGCTTCCTGTTGCAACAAGACGGCAGATAACTTCAAGACCATGACCGAAAACTGTTGCGGGGAGAACTTCCATAGTAGCGTTTTCAATATCAGCGCTTACATAGTGAGTCTTGATTCCTGCTTTTTTGAGCATTTCAAAGTAGTAAACCGATGTTTCGAGGTTGGCTTTGCCGATACCGTCGATAGTAAGACCTACTGAGTTTTCACCGGGATCGAAAACGCCGTCTTTACCTGTGCAGTCATCCTTGAACTTAAGCATTACATTGCCGTTTTCAAGCTTGTAAACATCTTTTGTTTTACCTGTATAAATCTTTTCCATAAATATTGCTCCTTTTCTTTTGTGAATCAAGTGGAAATCCACCATAACATAGAAATTATATATCATTATTTCTAACATTTCAAGAGGATTTTGCAATTTTTTTTGTTTGAAAATTCATTTTTTGGAGATTTTCACAGTATATTATGCATTTTGGACGCATTAAATATTTATTATTTTATTTTGTTGACAATTCAACAAGCGTGTGATATAATTTTTCTTGTTGATATTTCAACAAGAAGGATGGTAGTTATGGAAGAAAGATTTGAAACCTTTACTGTGCTTATAGCTAAAATAAGCAGAAGTATAAGAAAGATAAAAAATCAGGAAATGGCGGATTATGGTTTTAAAAGTTCGCATGTGTCGTGTCTTTATTATCTTTACAGAGAGGGAGAACTTAATGCTACTGAACTCTGTGAAAGATGCGAAGAGGACAAGGCGACCATTTCGCGTTCTTTAAATTTTCTTGAAGAAAAAGGATATCTTGTATGCGATTGCAAAAATACAAAGAGATATAAAAGCAATCTTATTCTGACGGAAAAGGGAAAAGAAGCCGGAAAGAAGATAGCGGATAAAATAAATAATGTTCTTGATGAGGTGAGTGTCGGACTCAGTGATGAAGAGAGAACGGAGTTTTACAGAGGTCTTAAAATAATTACCGACAACCTCACGAATATATCTTCAAAATATGAGAAATAAGGTGTTTTAAAGATGTTTTTTGTTAAATCGGCATTCTGTCGTGTTTTTCAGACGGTTTTTCGTATCGCTTTACCGATACTTCCTTACAGAGAACCTGAAATAATAGGTTCTTGCAAGGAACTTTCGAAAGTTTTTGAAAAGGAAAATATAAAATCAATTCTTGTTGTTACAGACAAGGGAATAGTTCAGAACGGACTTTTAGAACCTGTTATTGAAGTTCTTGAAAATAGCGGAGTAGAATATGCAATATACGATAAAACCCAGCCTAATCCTACTGTAAATAATGTTGAAGATGCTCTTGAGATTTACAAGGAAAATAACTGTGATTCGCTTATTGCGATAGGCGGTGGTTCTGCTATGGACTGTGCTAAGGCTATCGGTGCGAGAGTTGCATATCCTAAAAAACATCTCAACAAGATGAGAGGTATTTTAAGGGTTATGAAGAAAATTCCTACTCTTATTGCTATTCCTACTACTGCGGGAACGGGAAGTGAGGTTACACTTGCTTCAATCATTACTGACAGTGATAACCTTGATAAATACGCTCTTATGAGTTTTCCTCTGATTCCCCGTTATGCTGTTCTTGATGCGACACTTACATATTCGCTCCCTAAGAAATTTACATCAACAACGGGTATGGACGCACTTACTCATGCGGTTGAGGCTTATATAGGAAGGTCTACTACAAAGGAAACAAGAAGGCTTGCTTTGGAAGCGACAACTCTTATATTCGAAAACATAGAAGACGCTTATTCAAACGGATACGACCACAATGCGAGAGAGAATATGCTTCATGCGGCATATAAGGCAGGGGGTGCTTTTTCAAAATCATATGTAGGATATATTCATGCTGTTGCACATTCTTTAGGCGGAAGATACGGCACTCCCCACGGACTTGCGAACGCTGTTATAATGCCTTATGTTCTTGAAAGTTACGGCGAATCTGCTTACAAGAAACTGCATAAACTCGGAGTTGCGGCGGGAGTTTGCGGTGAGAACGATTCACACAAAGAGGGCGCAGAAAAATTTATTGCCGCTATAAGAAAACTCAACAGAAATATGGGAATACCTGAAAAGATAGAGGGAATAAAGAAAGCGGATATTCCCGAAATGGCGTTACACGCTGAAAAAGAAGCTAATCCTTTATATCCTGTTCCGAAACTTATGACCGCTTCGGAACTTGAGAAATTCTATTATGATGTTGCGGATTGGAGCGTAAGTTATGACAATTACAGAGATACAAAGTCTGCTTGAAAAACAGCGTGAATATTACAGAACGGGTGTTACTATACCTATTAGTTTCAGAATAAAGCAACTTAAAAAGCTTTATGCCGTTGTTAAAAAATACGAAAAGGAAATAAACGACGCTTTAAAGGCTGACCTTGGAAAAAGTCACTATGAAGGGTTTATGTGTGAGAGCGGACTTGTTCTTTCTGAAATTTCATATATGATAAAAAATACAAGAAAATTTTCAAGAAGAAAGACTGTTTATACACCGCTTGCACAGTTTCCTTCGCATAGTTTCAAGCAACCTGTTCCTTATGGAAACACTCTTATAATGAGCCCCTGGAACTATCCTTTTCTTCTTACTATTGACCCACTCGCTAACGCTATTGCGGCGGGAAATACTGTTGTTTTAAAGCCCAGCGCTTATTCACCTAACACAAGCAAAATTGTTGATAAGATAATTTCTGAATGCTTTTCTCCTGAATATGTTGCGGTTGTAACGGGCGGAAGAGCGGAAAATACCGCTCTTTTAGACGGGAAATTTGATTTTGTTTTCTTCACGGGAAGTCAGGCTGTCGGCAAAGAGGTTTTAAGACATACTGCTGAAAATCTTATTCCTGCTGTTCTGGAACTTGGCGGGAAAAGTCCTTGTATAGTTGATAAAACAGCCGATATTAAACTTGCGGCAAAGAGAATTGTTTTCGGAAAATATCTCAACTGCGGTCAGACTTGTGTTGCTCCTGACCATATCATCTGTGAAAAATCGGTAAAGGATAAATTTATTGAAGAGGTAAAAAAGCAGGTTAAGTTACAGTTTGGTGAAAATCCGCTTGAAAATGAAGATTACGGAAAGATAATCAATCAAAAACACTTTGAAAGATTATGCTCGCTTATTGACAGCGAAAAGGTTGTTCTGGGTGGAAATACAAATCCTGAAACATTACAGATTGCACCTACTGTTATGGACAATGTGACATACTCTGACGCGGTTATGGGCGAAGAGATTTTCGGACCTATTATGCCGATACTTACATTTGATGATTTCGATACGCTTATCTCTGAAATTAAGGAAAAAGACGAACCTTTGGCACTTTACATTTTCTCATCTGACAAGAAGAGTATAAAGAGAGTTACTACAGAACTTTCTTATGGCGGTGGATGTATAAATGATGTTATCATTCATCTTGCAACAAGTGAAATGGGATTTGGTGGCGTCGGAAAAAGCGGAATGGGAAGCTATCACGGAAAAGATGGATTCGACGCTTTTTCACATACTAAATCAATCGTTGACAAAAAGACCTGGCTTGACCTTCCGATGAGATATCAACCCTATAAAAATAAGTTTTATGAGAAACTTCTCCATATATTCCTGAAATAGCAAAAAACCGATGGGTATGAAAAAATATCCGTCGGTTTTTTGTATATTGAATAAGGGCATATATTATGGTATGATGTTCTTAACGATTATAAGGGGTGTGTTTTTATATGAAAAAGATTATTGCGCTTATTTTATCATCGGTATTTATGCTGACTTTATCTGGTTGCAAAAAGAATTCTGATAACGCTGAAAAGGTGAATGATGTTAAAGAAAACAAATGGGGAATAACACTTGAAGCTGAAAATGTGAGTCCCGTGGGGCTTACTATTGTATGTAATCAATCGGGCGGAGAAAATGTTTCTGAACTGGATACGGGCAGTTTTTTTGTTATTCAGAAAGCAGAGAAATCAGGCTGGGTTGATGTGGATTATCTTCCACAGGAATATGATATCGCATGGACGGCTGAAGCCTGGATTATAGAAAAAGACGGCATTACCAGATGGGATATAAACTGGGAATGGATTTACGGCGAACTGCCTGCGGGTGAATACCGCATAGGAAAAGAAATAATGAATTTCAGGGCACCTGGGGATTATGATACTGAAATGGTTTATGCTGAATTTGTTATTGAATAAAGAAAACCCTGTCTGACAGAAAATCAGACAGGGATTTTTTTATTCCCATTCGCTTAAAGACATACTTAAGTTTTTGGGCAAAGGCTTTTTTGCA
>CALGTU010000134.1 GCA_937901465.1 uncultured Clostridia bacterium
CTTCGGGGCTGCAGGACATATCGAGTGCCAGCTGAATAGCAGCCGCTTCAAGCATATCGTTTCTGAACGACATCATATTCCTTTTGCCCCTTTCTCAGATTACTTGTTCTTTGCGTTTACCTTTGCTCTTGTGTTATTATCTAAAATCTGTTTTCTTATTCTGATTGATTTTGGTGTAACTTCGAGAAGTTCGTCATCAGCCATAAATTCAAGGCTTTCTTCAAGGCTGAGTCTGCGGGGCGGGATAAGACGGAGTGCGTCGTCGCTTCCGCTCGCTCTTGTATTTGTGAGGTGCTTTCTCTTGCAGACATTTACTACAAGGTCATCGCCCTTGGGGTTTGAACCTACTACCATTCCCTCATAAACGGGAACGCCGGCACCGATGAAGAGAGTTCCTCTTTCCTGAGCATTGAAAAGGCCATAAGTAATACTTTCGCCTGTTTCGAATGCGATAAGTGAACCGACATTTCTTCTCTGAACTTCGCCCTTATATTCCTGATAACTATCGAAAACGCTATTCATAATACCTTCGCCCTTTGTGTCGGTTAAAAACTCACTCTTATAACCGAAAAGACATCTTGAAGGAATCAGGAATTCGATTCTCATTCTTGAACCCTGAGGATACATTTTAACGAGTTCTGCTTTTCTGTTACCCATTTTTTCCATAACAGAACCCATACAATCTTCGGGAACATCTATGAGAAGTCTTTCAATAGGTTCGCATCTTACACCGTCAATTTCTTTATAAAGAACACGCGGAGGAGAAACAGAAAGTTCATAGCCTTCTCTTCTCATATTTTCAATGAGGATTGAAAGATGCATTTCGCCTCTTCCCAAAACTCTCAATGCATCTGTGTTTTCTGTATCTTCAATACGAAGAGAAACATCCTTTAAAAGTTCTTTATAAAGACGGTCTCTTATCTGGCGTGAGGTTACATATTTTCCTTCTCTTCCTGCAAAAGGAGAGTCATTTACCGAGAATGTCATTTCAACTGTGGGTTCGCTGATTTTAACGAAAGGAATTGGTTCATAAACTGAAGCATCACAGATTGTATCGCCGATTGTAAGGTTTTCGATACCTGAAATACAAACAATATCGCCGACCTTTGCGTTTTCGGCAGGCTGTCTTACAAGGCCTTCGATCTGATACATTGTTACAACCTTACTGTTATAGGGCTTTTTGCTTTCATGATAATCGCCTACTATAACATTCTGGTTTACCTTCATGCATCCTCTTTCGATTTTACCGATACCTATTCTTCCGACATAATCGTTATAATCGATAGAAGAAACAAGCATCTGCATAGGACCTTCGTCGTCACCTTCGGGTGCGGGGATATGAGAAATTATTGTATCGAAGAGGGGCTTTAAATCTGTTCCCGCTTCATACTGGCTGAGAGATGCTGTTCCTGATCTTCCTGAACAGAAAAGGATAGGGCTTTCGATCTGTTCTTCTGAAGCATCAAGGTCTAAAAGAAGTTCTAAAACTTCATCACCGATTTCATCGAGACGAGCATCGGGTCTGTCAATTTTATTTACAACTACTATGAGTCTGAGTCCGAGTTCTATTGCTTTTTGTGTAACAAATCTTGTCTGTGGCATAGGGCCTTCTGCTGAGTCTACAAGGAGAACAACACCATCAACCATTTTAAGAACACGTTCTACTTCTCCACCGAAATCGGCGTGTCCGGGAGTGTCAATAAGGTTGATTTTAACATCGTTATAATAAACAGATGTGTTTTTAGCGAGAATTGTAATTCCTCTTTCTCTTTCGATGTCGTTGCTGTCCATAACTCTCTCTGCTACAGACTGGTTATCACGGAATGTTCCGCTCTGTTTAAGCATTTCGTCAACGAGGGTTGTCTTGCCATGGTCAACATGGGCAATAATCGCAATATTGCGTAAATCCTCTCTTACCATTGTTACCTACCTCACTCATTTTCATAACTTTCATAACAAATAAAAAAACCTTGCAAAAGCCTTGCAAGGTCAAGCATATTACCGTAAACCGATATTTGAAAAAATTTCTAAACTTTTAAGCAGTTCGGCAAATTCTCATCCTGCCGCTTGCGGTAAGGCTTTTTTGGTGGGAGAGG
>CALGTU010000135.1 GCA_937901465.1 uncultured Clostridia bacterium
CCTTTGAAGCGTGACAAATAATTATATGCTTGCTTTTCTCCAATGCCAAATCTGTCTGCAAATTCAGCGATTAGGGCAATGGTATATTTCAATTTATTTGTTTCTTCACGTGACATAGACAATCAATTTTAATCTATGGCAAATATAACAATCCTTTGTGAAAAGTGCAATAATCCTCCTTTTTTATTAGAGTAATTTTGTAATAAGAAGAAGTCTTTGTATAGAGATAGGATCAAATTAGTTTGAATAATAGTATACATTTTGATACTTCATATAAGTTGAGGAAATTTATGGAGTATTCTGTAGATAATGATGTATCAAATGCAAGGCCGTCAAATACAACTGCAGCAGGAAAAACATCGACAGCACAAACGGGAATTTATGATGAAGATGGAAACGAAATTTTACAAGCATGGTTTACAGGGTATTTTCCTTCAGATAATCCGAAATATATAGTTACTGTATTTGTTGAGGATGGAAATACAGGGAACTCTTCTGCTGCCCCTGTTTTTAAAGAAATAGCAGAAAAAATTACGATACTAGAAAATGAACAGATAGCAGAAAGAATTTACTAGAAAGTAATTTGTTAAAATTTGTTGACAACTGTTGAACAAGGGTATATAATAAATATGTATATTTTAAAAGGCTATGATGTGAATAACCGGATACTTGACACATACAAAGAGAGAAAACGTTTGGTGAAAGTTTTCTATGTGTTTTTCGGGTGCTACCACGGAGCCCTGCAGAATAAAACTGCGGCGTATTTCTGCGTTAAAGAATTGAGTGGCGGCATTTTGTCGCAATTTGGGTGGTACCACGGAACTTTGCCTTCGTCCCAAGAAAGATTTATTCTTAGGGGCAAGGCTATTTTTATTTTTGAAAGAGGTAATAGAAATGAAATGGACAGGACTTAACGATCTCAGAGAAAGCTATCTCAAGTTTTTTGAAAGCAAGGGTCATTTGAGAATGGATTCAGCTCCTCTTGTTCCTCAGGGGGATAATTCGATTCTTCTTATCAATGCGGGCATGACTCCTTTGAAAAAATATTTTCAGGGAATAGAAACACCTCCTTGTAAGAGAGTTACAACTTGTCAGAAGTGTATCAGAACACCCGATATTGAAAATGTTGGTAAGACAGCTCGTCACGGAACATATTTTGAAATGCTTGGAAATTTCTCATTTGGCGATTATTTCAAACGCGAAGCAACAGCATGGGCTTGGGAATATCTTACTAAGGTTCTTGAAATTCCCGAAGACAGACTCTGGGTTACAATTTACGAAGAAGATGATGAAGCAGGGGATATCTGGGCAAATGAAGTAGGTGTTCCTCGCGAACGCATAATTAAACTTGGTAAAAAGGATAATTTCTGGGAACATGGAAGTGGTCCTTGTGGTCCTTGTTCTGAAATTCACTTTGACAGAGGTGAAAAATACGGTCCTTTTGAAAGTTTCGAACAGGCTTCGGATTGTGATAGAATTATAGAAATATGGAATAACGTATTCACACAGTTTGATAACGATGGTAAGGGTAACTACACACAGCTTGCTACTAAAAACATAGACACAGGTATGGGACTTGAAAGACTCGCTTGTGTAATGCAGGAGGTTGATAATCTTTTTGAAGTTGATACTGTTCAGAATATAATGAAGAAAATCTGTTCTCTTGTAAATAAGACATATAAAGCAGATGAATCCGAAGATATTTCAATCAGAGTTATTACAGACCATATAAGAAGTACAACATTTATGGTTGGAGATGGCATTCTTCCTTCAAACGAAGGCAGAGGATATGTTCTCAGAAGACTTTTAAGAAGAGCTGCAAGACATGGAAGACTTCTCGGAAAAACAGAACCTTTCCTCTATGAAGTATGTGATACTGTTATTGATGAAAATAAATCTGCTTATCCTGAACTTGAAGAAAAGAGAGCATATATAAAGAAAGTAATTCAGCAGGAAGAACAGAGCTTTGCAAAAACAGTTGATAAGGGCTCTGAAATTCTTTCAGGAATGATTGAAGAACTTATTTCATCAGGCAAAAAGGTTCTTGATGGTGCTGATGTATTCAAACTTCATGATACTTATGGCTTCCCTCTTGATCTTACAAGAGAAATTCTTGAAGAAAAGGGTCTCGAAGCGGATGAAGAAGGATTCAAGAAACTTATGCAGGAACAGAAGCTTCTTGCCAGAGCAAATAAGAAACTTGGCGGTGGTTGGGATAACGCCAAGAACTCTGAACTTGATAGTTTCAAAACAGAATTTGTTGGTTATACCGACCTTGAAGTTGAAACAAAACTTCTTGCTATCGTTAAGAACGGAGAACTTGCGGATATTTGTGAAACCGGTGATGATGTAAGCGTTATTATCGAAAAGACTCCTTTCTATGCTGAAATGGGCGGACAGGTAGGCGATTCAGGTAAAATCGTTTGCGGAGATAGCGTTATTGATGTTGCTGATACACAGAAACTTGGCGGAGGACAGTTTATCTGTAATGGCGAAGTTATTTCAGGAGGATTTGCTGTCGGAAATACAGTTACTGCTATAGTTGATAAGGAAATGCGTAGCGCAACAGAAAGAAACCATACTTGCGCACATATCCTTCAGGCGGCTCTCAGAAAAGTTCTCGGAGACCATGTTCATCAGTCTGGTTCTTATGTTGACCCTTACAGATGCAGATTTGACTTCTCACACTTCAGTGCCGTTACTCCTGATGAACTTACAGACATTGAAAATATCGTGAATAGTATTATTCTTCAGGGACTTCCTGTTGTTACTGAAGAGCTTCCTATTGAAGAAGCTAAAAAGCGCGGCGCTATGGCATTGTTCGGTGAAAAATACGGCGATGTTGTAAGAATAGTTTCTGTAGGAGATTTTTCAACAGAATTCTGTGGCGGTACTCATCTTAAGAATTCTGCTTGTGCAGGTCTTTTCAAGATTATTTCAGAGTCATCTGTTGCATCAGGTATTCGTAGAATTGAAGCTGTAACAGGATATGGTGTTATTTCTCTTCTTAATGATTATAAAAATACAGTTTCTGAATCTGCTCAGGCTCTCAAAATTGCAAATCAGTCAGAACTTGTTTCGAGATGTAAATCTGTTATGTCTGATATGAAGAATCTTGAAAAGAAGATAGATGAACTTAATTCAAAGATGGCTTCTTCAGAACTTTCATCAGTAACAGAAAATGCTGAAAATATCGGAAAATTTGTTGTTGCTTGTTCAAAATTCAATGCGGCACCTGATGTTTTAAGAACAATGGGAGATAAACTTAAAGATTCTGATGAAAATATAGTTGCGATACTGGCATCAGATAATAATATGCTTTGTATTTGCGGTAAATCTGCTGTTGCCAATGGTGCTCATGCGGGAAAGATTATTAAAGATGTTTCTGCTATTACAGGCGGAAAGGGTGGCGGACGCCCTGATAACGCCATGGCAGGTATCGGCGATAAATCAAAATTAGATGAAGCGTTTGCTAAATTTAAGGAACTTATTTCACAGATAGGATAAGGAGTGTTTTTCAATGGATTGCCTTTTTTGTAAAATTATTGCAGGAGAAATTCCTAGCACAAAGGTTTATGAAGATGATACAGTTTATGCTTTTAATGATATCAACCCGGCGGCTCCCACACACGTTCTTATAATTCCTAAGAACCATATTTCATCTGCTGCTGATATTTCAGCTGAAAATTCCGCTGTTGTATCTCATATTTTTGAAGTTGCTGCAAAGATAGCCAAGGAAAAAGGTCTTGATAACGGATTCAGAGTCGTTACAAACTGTGGAGAAGATGCTGGTCAGAGTGTACACCATCTTCATTTTCACCTTATTGGTGGTAAATTCCTTGGGCTAAAAATGGTTGAAGAATAAAAGGAGATTTGAAATGATCGAGTATTATGAAATGACTATAGCTGGATGTAAAAGAAAACTTCCTATATGTTCTGTAAATGAAAAACTTGATATTGCAGGTTTTATAATGTTTAACGATGTTGAAATTACTGTTGCTTCAGCTAAAGCACTTCTCGAAAAATGTCCCGAATTTGATTATATAATAACTGCTGAATGTAAGGGAATTCCTCTTGCATATGAAATCGCAAGACAGAGTAGCAAGCCTTATATTGTCGCTCGCAAAGGGAAGAAACTTTACATGGTGGAGCCTATAGTAGTTGAGGTTCGTTCTATAACTACCGCAGGTGTTCAGACTCTTGTTCTTGATAAGTCAGATGCTGAACTTATGAAAGGCAAGAGAGTCCTTATCGTTGATGATGTTGTAAGTACTGGTGAAAGTCTTACTGCTATCGAAACACTTGTTAACGAAGCAGGTGGAAACATAGTAGGCAAAGCATTTGTTCTTGCAGAAGGTGATGCTAAGGATAGAGATGATATTATATATCTTGAACCTCTTCCTTTATTCTTTAAATAATATTTTTCAGGGGTAATGATATGACGCGAAAAATGGCTTACATAGGGATTTCTTATTTCATAGGCTTGTTTTTCGCGTCATTTATATCTTTCAATCATTCGATTATTGGTGGGGTAATTTTTCTTGTTTTGGCATTACTGATTGTTTTGGTCAAAATAAAGAAGTATAATTATATTTCGTTATGCCTGTTTGTAATATCTTCATCTATGATATGGTATGGATTTTATGGTGCTTGTGTATATAACAATATAGTTTCTGTTGTAGATAAATCTGTTGAAATTACAGGGATAGTTTCAGAACGTTCTGATTTTTCTGATGATAATTCATCATATATATTAGATACAAAAATAAATGGTTATGATACGAAAGTAATTGTTTATGCAGAAACAATTTTTGATATAGGAGATAAGGTTTCAATAAAAGGTATACCTTATGTTCCCGAAAATAATTATCTTTTTTCTCAAAAGGATTATTATAAAACAAATGGTATTTTTCTATGTATTAATGCTGATGAATATAGCAGAATAAATCATGTTGTTACTCCGAATTCGATAGCGTCAGTATATCGGGATTATCTTTCATCTGAAATAGATCATCTTGCTCCCGGAAGAGAGGGGAAACTGATGAAAGCACTTGTTTTTGGAGATAAATCAGGTATGGATGATGAAGTTAAAGGGTATTTTTCGAGAAGCGGAATAAGTCATATTATTTCAGTTTCAGGATTTCATCTTGCTGTTGTATGCGGAATAGTGTTTTATCTTCTTAAAACTATAAAATTAGGAAAAATTTCAAGATTTATTATTTCAGAACTTTTTATTTTTTCTTTTGCAGCACTTGCAGGCTTTTCGTTTTCTGTAGTTCGCTCAGGGATTATGATGACGGTATTTCTTTTTGGAGATCTGTTAAAAAGACGTCAGGATATTTTATCTTCACTTGGAACAGCACTTATACTTCTAACAATCACAATGCCATTTGCTATAAGAAATACTTCGTTGCTTCTTTCGGTAACGGGAGTGTTCGGGGTGGGAGTTGTTGCACCTTATTTCACAAAAGATGTTAATTTCGGAAAATATATTGATAAGCCTTTAAAAACACTTATATATTCTGCAATTTGTTCTTTAACAACATTGCCTTTTGTTCTTCTTACATTTAGAGAAATATCTATTATTTCT
>CALGTU010000136.1 GCA_937901465.1 uncultured Clostridia bacterium
GAACTTTCTGCAGCTTGTTTAAGATTTTCGTCAGAAATATGAGTATAAATTTCTGTTGTAGCAATGCTTTGGTGACCTAATAAATCCTTTAAAACAAGCGTATCTACGCCATTTCTATACATAAGCGTTGCTGCTGTATGACGGAGTTTATGGGTTGAAAGACCTTGTCCGTCAAGCCCTGATGCTTTTAATGTATCTTCAACTATCTGTTGAACTCTTCGCTTGCTTATTCTTTTGCCATTTCTGCTTATAAACAAGGCATTTGGCTCGTTTTGTGGCTGTTCACGTGAGTTTATATATCTTTTAAGTGCGTCAATACAAGCATCATTAAGATAAATCATTCTTTCTTTATTACCTTTACCTAATAATTTAAGTGTACGATCTTTGAAATTGATACTTTGTATATTCATTCCGACAAGTTCGCTTAAACGCATTCCACAATTAAGAAAAAGTGTTATAATGCAATAATCACGTTCTGAGTTATCACCAGACGATGAGTTTTTTAGCATTTCTTTAGATTGTTCCAAAGTAAGAAAATGTGGTAATCTTTTCTTTAAAGACGGCATTTCAAGGTCTTTAACAGGATTTTTCTTTAAATAAGATGTTTTTGCAGTAAGGTATTTGAATAAACTTCTGAGTGCTGACGCTTTACGAGCACGTGTCACGGAAGAGTTTTCACGATCTTTAGAAACGTAATTAAGAAATCCGTATATATCCATAAGAGAAAGATTATCAAGAGTTTCAATAGGAATATCTGAAATAATTATATTTTCAAATAATGTATCTGAAGGAACAGATAATTTTGTCATCTTAATATATTTAAGAAATAAACAGATATCTCCGTAATAAGCCTGAACTGTTCGTTCAGAAGAACCTTTGATTACTCTTAAATAAGTAATATATTCATTTATATAATAAGGACATTCTACAGATATATTATTTATATTAGGCATAATTTCCTCCCCTCAATTGCACTAAACTTTGATTTAGTGCAATTCACTGTAATTTATTTTTATGCACTTCCTATAGTTTAACTAATGTTTTAATTTCGCATAATAATTATTATTGCGAAATTTATATATATTTAATATGCAGTTCTTATATTATTCCCCACATGAAATAATATAAAATTGAACTGCTGATAATAAAATTTCAATAAGATAAGAGTAAAATAAAATTATTTATAGCAAAGATAATCGCCTTTATAATTAGGATTTTATATTAAGATAATAAAATCTATTTGAGTTGGATAAATTCGTATATGGCAGAGAATAAATATACTAAAAACAAAGCATAATATCCCTATTTATAGTATATAAGATAATGCTTTATATGTCAATAGTTAATTGCACATAATTTTTATTATTGCGAAATTCCCTATTATACAATAAAAGTCGGCATATAAAAACCGACTTTTATCTTTATTTAAGTTCAACTATTGTTACGCCGTCTTCTCCTTCACCATAAATACCTAATCTGAAGGTTTTTACAGAAGAATTCGATTTAAGTTCTTTATGAACAGCATTTCTGAGTATGCCTGTCCCCTTACCATGAATTACAGTAACCATTTTTACGCCAGACATTACGGCACTATCGATAAATCTCTGAACTTCAAACACACCTTCATCAGCAGCTTGTCCTCTGATATCAAGTTCAAGTTCAACTTTTCTTGTAACTTTACTCTGTATTCCCTTTTTAGAAACACCTTTGGATTTGTTCTGTGCAGGTTTCTGTGCTTCAACGAGACGGAGTTTTGAGATATTAACCTTTGTTTTCATTATTCCTGTCTGAACGAATACATTTCCGCTACCATCAACTTCTCCTGCTACAATACCGTTTTTATCTATATCTGTGATGTAAACAGTATCTCCCCTCTTTAATGGCCTTGGGAGTTTATAATCATCTGTCTTTTTAACAACAGGATTAGCTTGTTTATACATGTCATTAAGAGCAGATTTTGCTTTTGATTTTGCATCAACTGTGAGTGCTGAAAAATTGGATTTATCCTTTTGTTTTCTTATTTCAGCAAGTTCATCGAGAAGTTCATCAGAACGTTCCTGAACATTTTCAACTATGTGCATAGCCTTAATTCTTGCATTTTCAAGCTCTTTTTCATAGTTTTCATCAATGAGTTTCTGTTTTTCATTAATTTCTTTAGTCTTGATTTCAAGCTCTTCTTTGAGTTTTTCTGCTTTTTCATTGTTTGATTCAAGCTCAGAACGAAGTCTTTCAAGATTTTCAAAAATATTTTCAAATTTCTTATTTTCTTCTGTAACAAGCGATTTGGCATATTCGATTATATCATCAGGAATACCAAGTTTTGAAGAAATAGCAAAAGCATTAGATTTTCCGGGAGAGCCTATAATAAGTTTGTAAGTAGGTCTTAATGTTGAAATATCAAATTCGCAGCTTGCATTTTCTACATTTGGTGTATCAAGAGCATAAAGTTTTATATCCTGATAATGAGTTGTAACCATTAACTTTGTGCCTTTATTCTTGAGATTTTCAATTATGGATACAGCGAGAGCCGAACCTTCAACAGGGTCTGTTCCTGAGCCTAATTCGTCAAGAAGAACGAGAGTATCTTTATCTGACTTCTTGAGTATGTCAGCAACTCTGTTCATATGAGATGAGAATGTAGAAAGACTTTGTTCTATACTCTGTTCATCGCCTATATCAACAAGAACATCTTTAAATACTGTTATAACGCTTCCCTCTTCTGCAGGAATCATAAGTCCACACATAGTCATAAGTGTTAAAAGCCCTACTGTTTTAAGTGAAACTGTTTTACCGCCTGTGTTGGGACCAGTTATTATAAGTACATTATAATCTTCGCCAAGAGATAATGAAATAGGAACGACTTTATTCTTATCTATAAGAGGATGTCTTGCTTTTTTTAGTATAACCTTTCCGCTATCGGTTATATCAGCAACAGAACCTCTCATTTCTATTCCTAATTCTGATTTTGAGAAATAGAGATTAAGTTCTGCGATATAAGACATATTTCTTATAAGCTGTTCTGCGAAAGCACCACATTCAGCTGAAATTTCTTTTATGATTCGTTCTATTTCTTCTTGTTCAAGTGCTTTTAAAACGCGTATATTATTGTTTTCTTCAACAACAGCCATAGGTTCGATAAAAAGTGTTGAACCACTGGAAGAAACATCATGGACAAGGCCTTCTACATTATTTTTATGCTCTGCTTTTACAGGAAGAACATATCTGCCATCGCGGATAGTAACTATATTTTCCTGAAGACTTTTCTGAACACTTGAAGATTTTATCATCTTATCAAGATGTTCTCTTACTTTCATACCTGAACGGATTATTTTCTTTCTGATTTTTTCAAGTTCATCGCTTGCTGTATCGGCAAGTTCTTCTTCAGATAAAACAGAAAGTTCTATTCTTTTTTCGAGCCTTTTATTAGGAACAACTGAACTGAAAAGATAACTGAGTGTATTTTCTGTTTCAGAACACTGTGAATACCATTCAGAAATTTCTCTACATTGCATAAGAAGATATCTTACATCAAGCATTTCTTTTAAAGAAAGCTTACCATCAGATGACGCTCTGTTAAGACAATCGGAAATATCCTTGAAATTATAAAAAGGAGGATTTCCGAATTTACAGGAAAGTTCATAGGCATCTGCTGTTTTAGAAAGTTCTTTCTTTACTGTTTCAAAATCGGAAGATGGTTTTATAGAAAGTGCTTTTTCCTTTGTTATAGGGTTAGATGCTTTTTCTGAAAGCATTGCAAGAATTTTATGTAATTCAAGGGTTTTATGATTACTGTTCATTAAAAGTATTCTCCAATTCCTTGTAAAAATCAAGTGTCTTAAAATGTCTTTCCGTATGAGAAAGAAGGTAATTTTCGGTAATGTATGAAAGAGTTTGTTGTGCTTCTTCTGATAATTTAAAAGACCATAATTTTTCTATATCAGTAAGGCATATATATCTTATCGCATGAAGAACAGAATTATTTATTGCTACACCATCTCCTGCCCTGTTATAACAGTTTTCACAGAATATAGTTCCTTTTCTGATTTTAAAATACATAACAGGTGTCTGATAGGAAAGACAAGAATGACAAGCAAGTATATCTGGCATCATACCTATATCTGACATTAGTCTGAGTTCGAATATAGATTTTAAAAGTTCTCTTTTATGTTCATTCTTTTCTAAGAAATGTAAAGTATTAAGAAAAAGCCTTGTGACCGACTTTGCACTTTGCTCAGATGTTATTGTATGAAGAATAATGTCACAGAAATACGATGCAAGAGCAAAATTCTCAACATTAAGGCGTATATCATAAAATATACGGACAGGTTCGGCACTATTGATATAGTATCTTTCGTTTTTCTTATTGAGGCAGAATTTTGAATAAGCAAAAAGCTGTGCAGAAGAAAAACTTTTGCTGGTTATCTTTTTTACACCTTTTGCTGAAAGTTCAATAACTCCCAGATCGCTTGTGAGAACATCTATAAATTTATCATTTTCGCCTATATTACGCTCTCTGATTACTATTCCGTATGTTGTTATCAGCATTTTTTAATTCCTCATCAGATTCAGAAACAGATTCTCTGTATTTAAGATAATCGGATATTTTTCCACTTTTATAAAATCTATCCCATAACTCGTCCATTATGTTCACTCTCCTAATTGTTTATACATTAAAAGTATAACACTAATAAGAAGAGATATAATCAGTAATTATTTCCTGAAATCGAGACCAAAGTTCTTTATAATACCCTCTCTGTTTCTCCAGTCTTCTTTAACCTTTATCCAACACTGAAGATTTACTTTTATTCTGAAAAATTCTTCAAGTTCCTGCCTTGCAAGAGAGCCGATTTTTTTAAGCATACTGCCGTTTTTACCAATAATAATGCCCTTATGCGAATCTCTTTCACAGAATATTGTTGCCTGAATATCCAAAAGGTCTTTATCATTACGTTCTTTCATTTCTTCAACTGTAACGGCAATTCCATGTGGAATTTCATCATTAAGAAGAATAAGAAGCTTTTCTCTTATTATTTCAGCAGCAAGAACTCGTTCGTTCTGATTTGTAATAGCATCATCAGGAAAGAAATGTGGTCCTTCATTTGCATATTTTGAAACTTCTTCAAGAACAAGATCAGTTCCATCGTTGTTTTTTGCACTTATAGGAATAATAGCAGAAAAATCATGAAGTTCAGATATCTCTTTTATTTTTTCGGCAATTACCTTTTTTTCAACAAGATCAGTTTTATTAAGTACAAGTATAACAGGAGAACGATTGCTTTTAATCTTTTCAGCAATAAGCTTGTCCTGTTCGCCTATTTTTTTGGAGACATCAATTATAAAAATAACCGCATCGATATCAACAACAGAATGTTTAACGGTATTATTCATATGTTCGCCGAGCTTATTCTTTGTTTTATACTGAATTCCGGGAGTATCCATAAAAACATACTGGATTTCATCTTTTGTAAGAACTCCAGATATTCTGGTTCTTGTTGTCTGTGGTTTATCACTTACCATAGCAATTTTTTCACCGACAAGTGCATTAAGAAGAGATGATTTACCTACATTTGCTCTTCCTATGATAGTTACAAAAATATTTTTGCTTCCCATAATTTATACCGTTTCCTTGTTTTCTGTAAATGTGCTGTCTCTTGAAATGCCAAGACTTTCAAGTATTTCTTCCTGTTTTTCCATCATGATGGCTTCATCAAGAGGAGATGTTTCATGGTCATATCCTAAAAGATGAAGAATTGAATGAACAGTTAAGAAGCCTATCTCTCTTTCAAGCGAATGTCCATACATTTCAGCTTGAGACATAGCTGTCTGCAATGATATAACAACATCTCCCAAAAGGCACATTCCTGTTTCGTTATTTATATCATATCTTCCGTCATCTGATAAAGGGAAAGAAAGAACATCTGTTACTCTATCCTTATCGCGATACATCTTGTTAAGTGATTTTATGTCAGCATTACTTACGAATGAAACGCTGACTTCTGCATCTTTATCAAAACTTTCACTTTTAAGAACAGCCTGACAGCACTTTCTTATTAAAAGTCTTATTCCTGTCGGAACTTTAACATCTTTCTGATCGTTTCTTACATACACCTTAACCTTAGGCATCGCTGTCGTTCCTTTCTGAATTGTATTTTTCATATGCTCTTATAATATCTTGAACAAGTTTATGTCTTACTACATCGACATCAGTAAATTTTATTACTTTTATATCTTCTACATCTTTAAGAACTTTTGTAGCTTCAATAAGTCCTGATTTTCTTTTATCCGGAAGGTCAATTTGAGTTATATCACCTGTTATTACTATTTTGCTGTTAAAACCAAGTCTTGTTAAAAACATCTTTATCTGTTCACAAGTGGTGTTCTGTGCTTCGTCAAGAATAATAAAAGCATCATCAAGAGTTCTCCCTCTCATATAAGCAAGAGGAGCCACTTCTATACTTCCCTTTTCGAGAAGTCTTGTAAAAGTGTCTGCACCGAACATTTCAAATAGAGAGTCGTATAAAGGTCTTAAATAAGGGTCAACTTTTTCCTGAAGGTCCCCTGGTAAAAAGCCTAATTTTTCTCCTGCTTCAACAGCGGGTCGCGTAAGAATAATTTTATTGATTTCATGAGAACGCATAGCCTTTACAGCCATAGCAACTGCAAGATATGTTTTACCTGTTCCTGCAGGACCGACTCCGAAAACGATTGTATTTGATTTAATAGCATCTATATATTTCTGTTGACCGACAGTTTTAGGTTTAACGGTTTTCCCTGTTGATGTAACACAAACATTATTATTTGAAATAGTTTTTATCTCTTTGTGTATCCCTTCATCAACCATAGAAAATACATAGCGAACCTCTTGTTCAGCTATTGAATCTCCATTTCTTATTTTGCTGAGTAAAACATCAATACAAGCAAAAGCAAGAGAAACTTCAGCATCATTACCACTTATTTTAAGGTCTTCTCCACGGCTTAAAATATTGACATTATAATGTTTTTGTATAAGGTTTATATTTTCATCAAAATCTCCGAGAAGGGAATGCATCTCTCCTGTATCCTCAATCTTTATTATTTTTTCAGACATCGGTTCACCCTTTCAACATCACATATATAGTTAATTATATCATATCATTTTATATTTGAACAGTATTTTTTTAAAAAAATCAGACTATTATATTCTGTTTTATACCTATTTTGCTATCAATTGTATATATAATTCTTATTCTTATGCCTTTACTGTCGTTTTCCTTTATAATTTCTTTGTCATATATTATTTTATCAGAATAAAATATTTTTTCGTAATCATTAATTTTTTCCATGCATTTTTCTTCCGCTGAAATCGGCGTATCAGTCACCTCTTTATATTCATAAAGATGGTATGTATCTGTTGATATTCCTATAGGAAGTTTTATATTAAAAATAGAAAAAATATTTGTTCTGGTTTCTGTTTTAATCATTTTATCTTCAGGAATATTATTTTTTTGATATAAATTTTTCCCCCATAAAGAAAGAGATTTATTCTCAATTTTACCAGATTCGATAAGAGATACCAATTCGAGTGGCTGATAAAAACAAACTTCTTCTGTATATCTTGCGGTTATCTCACCTTCTGCTCTTACGGCAGCGGATTTACCGAATTTGTCAGTAACAATTCCGCTTATAAGAACATCTCCTTTAGCAACGCCATCACCTTCTTTGACAGCCGGAGTTCCACTATAAACTTTTATTTTTACGATTTGAGCATTTTTATTTGAAATAATATTACATTTCTGATTTATAGGGACCATATCAGGCTTATCCGTTCCTTCCCTGACATCTACTATCAGTATCCCGCCCGAATTTCTTACTGTTGCCCAAGAAATTTCATCGAATTCTATATAAAGTTTTCTTCCCATATTATCCATATCTATTTCGGGAATAAGTGTCCAATAATCAATGTTATTTCTTTTCAGAAAATCAAGGATTTGTTCATCTGAAACCTTTTGATTACCATTTATATCAATTTTAAGCACTATATTTGAAAGAAAAAAAGATATAAAGATAA
>CALGTU010000137.1 GCA_937901465.1 uncultured Clostridia bacterium
CTTCAAGACTGGGAACAGTAATAAAAGGTGACAAAGCTTATCTTTTGATGCATGATACAAAATTTGCGATAGAACAGAATGAAGAAGATTTACCGATAACTGTTCCCGATGCGATAAAGGGATTTTCTGCGAGAAAATACGAAAATGCAAAATTCACATCGGGCAAGCAGAAGATAAACGGCGTTACCTATGAATACGACGCTGTAAAAGATAATAACGGAACGATAAAGTTCTATTATCACGAGGGCGGAGAAATACTTGTATATGTAAGCGACGGGAAGACATTATGCAGAGTTCTCGATTACAGTTCTGATGTTCCCGATGAACTTGTTTCCGTTCCCGCGGGGTATCGTCTTATAACACTTAAAAACGGCGGAGGATTTTATCTATGATTTATACAGTAACCCTTAACCCCGCAATTGATTATGTTGTGGGTGTGGATAAAATAAAAACGGGAACTGTAAACAGAACTTCAGAAGAGCAGGTTTTCTTTGGCGGAAAAGGTATAAATGTTTCGAGAGTTTTATCTGAACTCGGTGTAAAATCCGTTGCAACGGGATTTATAGCAGGTTTCACGGGAAAAGCATTGAAAGAAGAAATGAAATCTCTTTGTATTGAAACACTTTTCACAGAACTCCCCGATGGATTTTCGAGAATAAACATAAAGATAAAATCCGATGAAGAAACCGAGATAAACGGTCAGGGTCCCGCTGTTTCAGAAGAGTATCTCGATAAATTCTTAGATAGCCTTTCTGTTCTGAAAAATGGCGATGTTCTCGTTTTAGCGGGAAGCGTTCCTAAATCTGTTCCCGATAATATTTATGAAATTATTATGGAAAGGTTTTCGGATAAAGGAATAAAATTTGTTGTTGACGCTTCGGGCGGACTTTTAACTAAAGTTCTCCCTTTAAAACCATATCTCATAAAGCCTAACCATATAGAACTCGGTGAGATTTTCGGGGTTGAGATAAACACTCCCGATGAGGCGGAAATCTATGCAAGAAAATTGCAGAGTATGGGTGCTATGAATGTAATTGTTTCAATGGCAGAAAAGGGCGCTTTGCTTGTAGACGAAAATGGTGAAAGACATTTCTGCGAGGCTCTAAAAGGAGAAGTTATAAACTCTGTCGGTGCGGGGGATTCTATGCTTGCAGGATTTTTAGCGGGGATTGAGAGAAGAGAAAATTCTGATTATGCCTTGAAACTCGGAACTGCCTCGGGCGGTGCGACAGCGTTTTCTTCTGACCTTGCAAAAAAAGAAATGATAGAAAAACTTTTTTCGAAACTTTGCTAAACTTTGTTAAAAATATGCCGATATATCTTTATAGAGAGGGCTTTCCTCTACTAAATCGAAAGGAGCGTCGTTTATGGATTTAACCATGAGCATTGCAAACACTGCCTCATATATGAAGCAGACTGAACTTATGCAGAACATTTCGCTTAAAATGCTTGATAAGGCTCTAGAAACAGAATCTTCTCAGGCAGAACAGCTTGTTCAGACAATGACTGACGGCGCTGCATCATTCGGTCATCTTCTTGATGTCCGTGCATAAGAACAGAAAAAGAAAATCTCCTTTTGAAAAGGGGATTTTTCTTTTTGTGCGGGAATAATTTTCTTCTATTTGCAATATTTATAAAAGTATCTTTCAAAATAAGCGGTAACACGGTTTGTTTATATGACGATTTTTCTGTCGGTTTTGTTATATTTGACTATGAAAAAGACAATGTCGGCGATAAAAATATGCAATAGTATAAATCTGCAAGAAAAATGACAAAAAGTTGCAAAAAATTATTTGACAAATTTCGTCTCATAGTCTATAATTTAGAATGTGGTAAAAGAGCGACTGATTTTGTCGTTTTACTTTGATAAACGAATTTTAAGGAGGAATATTCCAATGGCAATCACAAACCAGTATTTAAGCGAACTTCTTGAAACAGTCAAGAAAAGAAACGCAGGCGAACCTGAATTCATTCAGACAGTAACAGAAGTTCTCGAAACAATTCAGCCCGTTATCGAAAAGAGACCTGACCTCATTGAAGCAGGTGTTCTTGAAAGAATCGTTGAACCCGAAAGACAGATTATGTTCCGCGTTCCCTGGGTTGATGACAACGGCAAGGTTCAGGTAAACAGAGGCTTCAGAGTTCAGTTCAACTCTGCTATCGGTCCTTACAAGGGCGGTCTTCGTTTCCATCCTTCAGTTTACCTTGGAATTATCAAGTTCCTCGGATTTGAACAGATTTTCAAGAACTCACTCACATCACTCCCCATGGGCGGTGGTAAGGGTGGTTCAGACTTCGACCCTCAGGGCAAGTCTGACAGAGAAGTTATGGCTTTCTGCCAGAGCTTTATGACAGAACTTTCAAAGCATATCGGTGCTGACCTCGACGTTCCCGCTGGTGACATCGGTGTTGGTGCTCGTGAAATCGGTTATATGTTCGGTCAGTATAAGAGACTCAGAAACGAATTCACAGGAGTTCTCACAGGTAAGGGTATTCCTTACGGCGGTTCTCTTATCCGTCCCGAAGCAACAGGTTTCGGTGCTGTTTACTACACAGTTGAAATGCTCAAGCACTTCGGCGATGATATCAAGGGCAAGACAGTTGCTGTTTCAGGTTTCGGTAACGTTGCATGGGGCGTTGCTCTCAAGGTTACAGAACTCGGCGGTAAGGTTGTAACAATCTCAGGTCCTGACGGATACATCTACGACAAGGACGGCATCAACACACCCGAAAAGATTGAATTCATGCTTGAAATGCGTGCTTCATGCCGTAACAGAGCTGAAGATTATGCTGATAAGTTCGGTGCTGAATTCCATAAGGGTGAAAAGCCCTGGGGCGTTAAGGCTGACATCATCATGCCTTGTGCTACTCAGAACGAAGTTGGTATGGAAGAAGCAGAAAAGATCGTTGCTAACGGCGTTAAGTACTACGTAGAAGTTTCAAACATGCCTACAACAAACGAAGCAGTTGCATTCCTCAAGAGCAAGGGCGTTATCGTTGCTCCTTCAAAGGCAGTTAACGCAGGCGGTGTTGCTGTTTCAGGTCTCGAAATGTCACAGAACTCAATGCGTTACAGCTGGACAGCAGAAGAAGTTGATGCTAAGCTCAAGGGCATCATGAAGAACATCTTCGACGCTTCAATCAAGGCTGCTAACGAATACGGCCTCGGCGATGACCTCGTAGCAGGTGCTAACATTGCTGGTTTCCTTAAGGTTGCTGAAGCAATGAAGGCTCAGGGTGTTGTTTAATACATAGCTTTTTAAAAGGAATTTTAAAACCACGATGTGTTTTTGCATATCGTGGTTTTTTGTATAAAATAGGGATATTTTGTTACAAAATTTATAAGTGGAAAATATTCCCCGAATACAGATTGTGAAATTTGCACAAGGCAAATGGGGAAAATGTTGTTAAGTCTACAATTTTTATTTATGGGGCTCATTTTGCTTTGACAAATAATGATTTTATGGTAAAATAGTATATGGTACACTATGCTTATTGGCAGGTATTAGTTACCCGAAAGGAGAGAATCCGTATGGCTACCGTTATCGCTGTAACTTCCGGTAAGGGAGGAACAGGCAAATCTTCTATCTGTTCAGGAATGGGTTATGCTCTCGCAAAACAGGGAAGCAGAACACTCATCATCGAACTTGACTTCGGTCTCAGATGCCTTGATATCATGCTTGGCGTTAAAAACATCATAAAACACGACTTGGGCGACGTTCTTGCAGGAAAATGCGATATACTCGCCGCTTCAACACAGATTCAGATGGCTCAGAATCTTTCAATCGTCTGTGCACCTGAAGACCCCTATGCAACACTCGACGCAGACCAGATTAAAGAAATCTGCGAATCAATGAGAAAATATTATGATTATATCATTATAGATACATCAGCAGGCATCAGCGAAAGCGTTTTCGATGTTGTCGCAAACTCAGACCTTATCCTTATCGTTACAACTCCCGACCCTATCTGTGTTCGTGACGGTAGACTCATGTCTGACGAATTCTATAAGAGACAGAATAAAAAACAGCGTCTTATCATCAATAAGATGAACAGAAAAATCTTCGGCGAAGAACTTGTTTCTGACCTTGACGAAATCATCGACACAGTAGGCGTTCAGCTTATAGGCGTTATTCCCGATGATGATAACGTTACAATTTCGACAGGAAAGGGCATTCCCATTCCTTCACAGTCAGAAGCGTTCCGTGCATTTGATGCTATCACAAGAAGAATAAAGGGCGAAGATGTTCCTTTAACAGTAAAAATAATGTAATTTAAATTGAGAGAAAAAGGGTACTCTAATTCGAAAGGACTGAAAAAGATTATGAATATTGCACTTATAGCGCACGACTCAAAAAAAGAATTACTCGTTCAGTTCTGTATCGCATACTGCGGAATACTCAGCAGACATAATCTCAGTGCGACAGCAACTACAGGAAAGCAGGTTGCTCAGGCAACAGGGCTTGAAATTCAGAAATATTTAAGCGGAAGTCAGGGAGGCGGAGAACAGATTGCCGCAAGAATCTCTTGTAACGAAATAGACCTTCTTCTCTTCTTCAGAGACCCTATTTCTCCTAAGCCACATGAACCCAACGAAATGGATCTTCTGCGTCTCTGCGATGTCCATAACATTCCTCTTGCGACAAATATCGCAACAGCCGAAGCTCTTATCCATGCCCTCGAAAGAGGAGACCTTGACTGGCGTGAAATCGCAAAATCGCCCATCTAAAACAAGGCGAACCCCTTTAAAACAGACAAACGGGGTTATCGGTTATTATTTTCCGATAACCCTATATTTTTACACTTATTTCAGAGGCTTGATATTATGGCAGATATGATGACAGTTCTCAGTGCAGAACAGACAGACCTTCTCCGCGGGCTTACCGATGTCGGAATGGGCAATGCCGCAACTGCACTATCTACAATGATAAATACAGGCACCGACATATCAATCCCCGATGTTAAACTGATTAAGCTTGAAGATGCAACACGTCTTCTTTCTGCGATATCGGGCGGAGCACTTACAATGCTTATAAACATCTCGGGTGATATTTACGGAAAGCTTATCCATATCATTCCTGCTCAGTTCGCAGAGAGAGTTATTTCAACCTATTATGAAAAGAAACTTTCTTCATGGGCAGACCTTAACGAAATGGATGAGTCTGTTATCTTTGAAATGACAAACATAATATCAGCTCAGTTCTGCAACGCACTTTCAGACCAGCTTGGTATGCTTGTCGATATCTCTACTCCTGAAAGATGTCAGAATCTCGCTGAATCTGTCGCTAAAGATGCTGACGAATCTCTCGTTTTCGTAAATACTGTTTTACAGATAACAGAAAACGGCTCTAAGGAATTCGCAGTATTCATTCCGGGACAGAAATATGTCGCTCCCATAGCAGAAAGAATAAAACGCGGAAGATAAATTGAATAAAAATAAATAAACTCCATATACTCATAAAAAAGTATATGGAGGATTTTTTATGCAGAAAATAGAAAAGGTTGAAGGTTTTGAGATAATCGATTCAAGAGGAAATCCGACGGTTATGGCGAGAGTTACTTTAAAAGACGGCGTTTGCGGAGAGGCTTCTGTTCCGTCGGGCGCATCAACGGGAAAATTCGAGGCGATAGAACTTCGTGATAACGACGGAAGATTTTTCGGCAAGGGTGTTAAGAATGCTGTAAGCAACATAAATACAGTTATCTCTCCCGCACTTTCTCTTCTTAAAACCGATAAGCAGGAAGAAATTGACAGCGTTCTTTGTCGTCTTGACGGAACAGAGAATAAATCAAAACTCGGTGCTAATGCAATTCTTGCGGTTTCTATGGCGGTAGCAAAAGCATTTGCAAACGAAAAGAGAATGCCTTTATATCGTTATCTCGGCGGAACGCTTGCTAAAAGCTTTCCTATGCCTATGATGAATATTTTAAACGGCGGTGCACACGCATCGAATAATATTGACATTCAGGAATTTATGATTGTTCCTGTTGGCGCTGAAAGTTTTTCCGAGGCGGTAAGAATAGGTTGCGAAATATATCATTCATTAGGAAAAATTTTAAAAGCAGAAGGCTATCTTACAACTGTCGGTGATGAGGGAGGATATGCCCCTGACCTTTCAA
>CALGTU010000138.1 GCA_937901465.1 uncultured Clostridia bacterium
CATACAGCATCTATGCCGTCATTTCCTTTTTCTTTGAGTTGACTTTTGGTAAACTGTTTTACCTGCTTTATAACCTTTCTCTGTTTCGATTTATCGAATTCAAGCCCCATAGTGTCAATGCAACGTATAGGCCAGGTTTTTGAAACATAAGGCTTTATATCTTTGGTAAGCCCTTCTCCGATACCCGTTTCAACTTCAGCACCCGAAATAGCTCTTATAAGCGTGCTTTTTCCCGCTCCCGAATTCCCGAGGACAAGAACGTTCATCATTTCAACAGGTATACACTCTGAAGTCTCTTCTGTGATAACTTCAGCTTCTATAACTTCACCTTCGATGATTTCTTCTGCTTTTTCAAATTCCATATAAAAACCTCCTTTGTTTCTGAAGATTTTTTTATTATATTTAAGATATGTGTATAATAACTATGTCAGACTGTTTTTGTATTCATCGGCAATAGAATGATATTTTTTAGAAATAGCAAAGTATTGGTCCCTGATTTCTTCAGGTGGCATACCGCATACTTCGTATCGTCCGTCTCCCGATGGCTTATATGCCTTTGCGTCAGAAATTTCAAAAGCTATAACGCTTTTGTTGTTGTATATTGCATATACCAGTTCAGAAGATGTAGTTCCGTTTATGTTGCTTTCCGCAAAACTGAGAAGCGAAACAAGATGAATAGCTTCTTTTGCAAAAGTAATCATAGTCTTTTCATCGGGACGATAATCGGGATTTTTCCATTCGTCCTCGATAAAAGTATCTTTTGCATAAGATTTATAAACTATATTCTGCCATGAATTCGCAACAGAACCGATAACCTTCTTTACAACAGAGTTCTGAAGACGATAAACATATTCCGTATCATCGTTGACGCCTATAGGAGAAAGTGATTTTTTGAATTCTTCCATCATGCTCTTAATAGAACCCGTTGCCCATGAAACAATCTTTTCAGATGGTCTTCTGCTTCCGAAAACATCAAGTATAACACCAATCATCAGAGAAAATCCCGAGCCTATTGTAGCAACAAGCTCTTCTCTTTTGTTGTTCTTTTCTTCATCGTTAAGAACACTGTATGCTGTGTGAACAGATTTGATAACATCTGCAAGCACCTGATTTTCATAAGAAATAAGTCTTGACATAGCAACAGCCTTGAAAAAATGAGCTTCATATGAATCGGGCTGTTCTTCTGCCATTTTCTCTGCCATTTCAAGAACGCCTTTGAAATTTTCCGCTTCAATGTTGCTTCTTAATTTTTGTAAATATTCATTGTATTTTCCTGACATTTTTTACCTCCGATAAAATCATTTACCTTATTATTATATACTATTATATAGCATTTTTCAATAAAAACATCTGATTAAACACAGAAAATACGATAATTTTCTACAATAAAAAAATTTTTTTAAAAAAATTCAGAAAAACTATTGACAAGGTGAGCGACTTGTGATAAAATAATTCTTGCATTCAATAGTGCGCTGGTGTAGCTCAGTCGGTAGAGCAGCTGATTTGTAATCAGCAGGTCGGGGGTTCGAGTCCGTCCACCAGC
>CALGTU010000139.1 GCA_937901465.1 uncultured Clostridia bacterium
CAGGCTGGGATAGAGTTTCATCCACCGGTATGTCAAGGTGGGGGAGACTCGATCGACTTATTATAAAACAGCAAAGGAGAATTTCCTTGTCAGATTTAATTGAGATTGATAAATCACCTGTCAAAGAAGCGCTCAGACAGCTTCTTAAAGATAAAACGACAGGGAAAAATATAATATTTGCAACGGATATGTATTCGGATTACGGCTATACAGAGCTTAACCCGATGACAGAAGTTGCTATACTCGGCTTCGATTCCTGTGATATTCAGCCGAGAGTATGCAAGGCACAGGCTGAACAAAATCTGCGTACACGAAAAAAAGCAGAGGTTTTCACTCCGACGTGGATATGCAATATGATGAACAATCATTGCGACAGCGATTGGTTCGGTCGTGAAGATGTATTCAACTATACAGACATCGAAAACCGTTGGTATTCCACAAGCGAGCGCATTCTCTTCCCCGAAGGCAAAACGTGGCAGCAGTATGTTGACTCACGCCGTCTTGAAATAACCTGTGGAGAAGCGCCGTATCTCGTTTCAAGATATGATACGACTACAGGTGCAATTATTCCGATAAAAGAGCGCATCGGTATGCTTGACAGAAAAATGCGTGTTATAAATGAAAACGCTGTCGATGAAGCTGAATGGCTTATATGGACAGAACGAGCTTTCAACAGCGTTTATGGATATGAATTTCAGGGAGACAACCTCCTGATAGCAAGAATTAATCTGCTTGTTTCTTTCTGCGATTACCTTAGAGAACGTTGGGAAAGAGAAGCAACAAAAGCCGAAATCAAAAAGTTTGCGAATATTATTTCGTGGAATTTGTGGCAGATGGATGGTCTTTCCGATACTGTTCCTGTGGGAATACCCGAAGATAATTTCCGTCAGATGACGTTGTTTGACGGCGATGAAGAAGAAGCACCGTCTGTTGATTGTAAAATATACGATTGGCGTAAAGACCGTTCTAAGATATTTAAAAAGATTAAAGATAAAACCGAAAGAGGTGTTAATATGAAGTTTGATTATGTAATTGGAAACCCGCCGTATCAGCAAGACTCAAATGGTGCTAATGAAAGCGACACACCACTATACCATTATTTTTACGAAGAGTCGTTCAAAATCGCTGATAAAGTTGAGTTAATAACACCAGCAAGATTTTTATTTAATGCAGGTTACACACCCAAAACTTGGAATGAAAAAATGTTAAATGATGAGCATTTTAAAATTCTGTATTATGAATTGAAGAGTAACAAGGTATTTGCTAACACCGATATAAAAGGCGGTATCGCTATCGGTTTTAGAAATGCAGAGAAAAATTATGGCGCAATCGGAGTATTTACTGCGTATCCCGCACTCAATTCCATAAAAACAAAAGTAGATGCCGTATCTGTAAAAAGTTTATGCGATATTATTACAAATCGTGGTCTGTATAGATACTCGGATATTGCATATAAAGAACAGCCAGAAGAGATGAAAAAGACAGCGGACGCAAGAATTGCTCCCAGTGCCTTTGAAAGAATGCCAGCGTTGTTTACAGATGAAAAACCTGAAGACGGACACGAATACATACAAATATATGGAAATATCAAATCAGAGCGTTTCTATAAATGGTTCAGAAAAGATTATGTTAAATCCGTTGATAACTTATATAAATACAAGGTAATGATTCCTAAAGCTAATGGTAGCGGCGCTATTGGTGAAGTATTAAGTACGCCGCTTGTCGGCTTTACTGAAACCTATATTTCTATTGGTGAAACCGATTCAAAAGAAGAAGCAGAAGCAATATTAAAATATGTGAAAAGTAAGTTTGCACGAACAATGTTAGGTATACTGAAAGTTACACAGAATAATGCTAAGCCTACTTGGGCGAAAGTACCTATGCAAAACTTCACTCCCGAAAGCGATATCGACTGGAGCGTATCCATTGCAGAAATTGACAAACAGCTTTATAAAAAATACAATCTGACACAAGAAGAAATAGACTTTATTGAAAGCCACGTTAAGGAGATGAGCTGATGATAACAATTAATACCACTCAGCGGGTTATCCCTATGATGTATGCCTATACTACACCTGAAATTGCAAGGCATAACGGCTGGATAAAGATAGGCTATACCGAAAGACAGACAGTTGAAGCTCGCATAAAACAGCAGACTCATACAAGCGATACTTTAGCACAGCTCGAATGGAAAAGTACAGCGATTTATGACGACGGTTCAGGCGACACCTTTACAGATCACGATTTTCACGCTTATCTGCAAAAGAGTGATGTTGAACGCAAGCCTGATACAGAATGGTTCAGGATTTCTGCAAACGACTCTAAGCTGAAGCTTATGGATTTCAAGCAGAACAGAGGAATTCTGCTTGCTAAGGGTACTTCTGTGCCGTATACTCTCCGTGATGAGCAGAATGAAGCTGTTGCAAAGACAATGGAGTATTTCAATACTCACGAAAAAGGTGAATTTCTCTGGAACGCAAAACCCCGTTTCGGAAAAACGCTTGCCACATACGACCTTTGCAAGCGTATGAAATCCGCTGGCGACGAAGATAAAGCGTTTAATGTTCTTATTGTTACAAACCGTCCTGCTATCGCAAACTCCTGGTACGAGGATTTTGTGAAGTTTTTAGGCGATGAGTCGGGATTCGCCTTTGTCAGCGAAACAGACAGCCTTAAAGGCAAGCCGTATGTTCTGACAAGAGAACAGTATATTGACAGCCTTACTTCTGACGATATGAAATCGGCTATTGAATTTGTCAGTTTACAGGATTTGAAAGGCTCTATCCATTTCGGCGGTCAGCATAATAAACTTGGTGAAATCAAACAGATGAACTGGGATTTGCTTGTTATCGACGAGGCACACGAAGGTGTTGATACAACAAAAACTGATATTGCGTTTTATCAGATTAACCGCAAGCGCACGCTTCATCTTTCAGGTACGCCATTCAAGGCTCTTGCCAATGATAAATTCCCCGAAGATGCTATATATAACTGGACTTACGCCGATGAACAGACCGCAAAGCGTGACTGGGATTACGAAAAAGGAAACAATCCTTATGAACCGCTTCCACGCCTTAATCTGTTTACATATCAGATGTCCGAAATTATCCGTGATGAGCTGAAGCAAGGCATTGATATTGACGGAGAAACAGAGGATTATGCTTTCGACCTTAATTTGTTCTTTGAAACAAAATCAGACGGTAATTTTAGGTATGATGAGTCTGTGGACAAGTTCCTTGATGCGCTTACAAAGCTCGAAAAATATCCTTTCTCCACTGATGAACTCCGTGCAGAATTAAAGCATACAATATGGCTTTTAAACCGTGTTGACAGCGCTAAAGCACTTGCGAAAAAACTTAAGAATCACCCTGTTTTCGGAGAATATGAAATTGTCCTTGCAGCAGGTGACGGCAGACTTTCAGAAGATGAGGAAACGAAAAAATCCTTTGATAAAGTCCGTGAAGCTATTACAAATCACGCAAAGACAATAACACTTTCCGTAGGTCAGCTTACAACAGGTATTACAATACCTGAATGGACTGCTGTTCTTATGCTCAGCAATATAAAAAGTCCTGCGCTTTATATGCAGGCGGCTTTCCGTGCACAGAATCCGTGGAAATATCAGCACGGCGGTAATTGTTATGTCAAGGAAAATGCTTATGTTTTCGACTTTGACCCTGCAAGAACACTTATTATATTTGAAGAATTCGCAAATGACCTTTCATCTTCTACATCAGGAGGCAGAGGCGACAGCGACGCAAGAAAGCAGAACATACGTGAACTGCTTAACTTCTTTCCTGTAGTCGGTGAAGATGAAAACGGCGAAATGATAGAGCTTGATGCTGAAAAAGTTCTTTCAATTCCAAGAAAAATCCGCTCTTTGGAGGTTGTCAGACGTGGATTTATGTCAAATTTCCTGTTCCAGAATATTTCCAACATATTTAATGCGCCGCAGGAAGTTATTGATATTATTCAGAACTTCCAGCCTGTGTCTGAAGGGGATTTAGTCAATGTATCTTCTGATACAAGAAAAGAAATCTCAGTAAATGAAGATGGCGAAGTTGAGATTGATAACGAATATGTAATCGGACAGGCTAACGATATTTTCGGTGAGAAGATATATGGAGAGATTACGGAAATTATCGAAACTAAAACAGCCGAAATCATCGAAACAAGCCCTGAAACTCAGATTATTAACCATTTGAAGGAAACATTCAAGACAGAAATTGTGAAACCTATTATGGACATCACATCGCAGAGATATGAAAGCGACCTTAAAACAAGAGATGAAAAGGCTATCCAGAAAAATCTTGAACAGAAAACTGAAAAAATTGTTAATCAGGAAGTCAGCGATTATACTATTAAAAAAGCTGAAATTGAGTCACAGCGCAAAGAAGAACTCTCTGACCTTCTCTCAATAGGCAAAACAGAGGAAGAAGTAAACGAAAAATACGACACCCTCATTGCCGAAGCAACAAATCACTTCAAGGAACGCATTGCTGAAACACTTGAAGAAGCATTACCAGCTTTCACAGAAGAAGTTGTTCGTACAGTCGAAACAAAGAAAAAAGAACACCAGAAGGAAACTATCGAAGAAGCCGTTCGTAATCATCTTCGTGGTTTTTCACGCACCATTCCATCATTCCTTATGGCATACGGTGATGACAATACCACGCTTGCAAACTTTGATGCTATCATTCCTGATGAAGTTTTTAAAGAGGTTACAAGTATTTCTCTTGATGAATTCCGTTTCCTGCGTGATGGCGGTTCTTATACCGATACAGAAACAGGAGAAGAAAAATTTTACCAGCGTAAATTGTTCGATCCTGTAGTATTCGATGACTCTGTTAAGGAATTTTTATCACTAAAAAAACGTCTTGCAAATTATTTCGACGAAAGCAATACGGAAGATATTTTCGACTATATTCCTCCGCAGAAAACTAATCAGATTTTCACTCCAAAAAAGGTTGTAAAGCAGATGGTGGATATGCTTGAAGAAGAAAATCCCAGTTGTTTCGATAACCCGGACAAAACATTTGCAGACCTGTATATGAAGTCAGGTTTGTATATTACTGAAATTGTCAAAAAGCTCTATAACAGTGAAAAGATGATTGAATTATTCCCCGATAGCGAAGAACGCTTAAATCATATCTTTGAAAAACAAGTATACGGATTTGCTCCGACTGAGATTATTTATCGCATTGCAATTAGCTTTATTCTTGGATTTGATGAGAATTCTGCAACAAGAAAGCATAATTTCCGTATGCTTGATGCGCTTCCTTATGCAAAAGAAGGCACACTTGAGAAAAAGCTTGATGAGATCTTTTGTTAAAATGCCTTCGCGTATTTGCTAATATGTCTATTGTTAAATAACCACAAATCTGTATAGGTACAATGTCCATAACGAGAGTGAGAGAATATGGCTAATAAAAAAGAGATTGAAAATATGAATAGCGATGAGTGGAAATTTCTTCTGTTATTAATGCTTATGGATGATATTAAACAAAGAAATTCTAAATGGAAAAATTTTGAAGAAGAGCTTATCTATAAAAATCGCTTTTCTGTCAAACATGCAATAATAGATGAAATCCACGAATGTAAGGAAAATGCTGTAACAATTCGCAAGAAAGATACAATTTTATATCGTGCACGAGTTTTTGAAAAAAGCAATTTTAACAAATTAGTAGAATACTATTTGAAAGAAAACGGATATAGTAAATCTGAAATTCAAAAAATGCTTAACGAATGGACTGATGAGCAAAAACTTCTTTCTTTGATACCTGAAATTTATAGCGATTACAATTACAATGAAACACCTGAACTTGTAAATGCACAAAAAAAGTGGAAGAGTAATATTAAATTCAAGGGATGGAACAAAAAGGATTCTGGTGCGCCACCAGCTGACTTGATTGGTAATGGAAGAGCTAATCCTGACCATATTCGCTATTTATATTTATGTGAAGACACAACTACACCAGTGTATGAGGTTAGACCAGTAATCGGTGATATGGTAAGTGTTGCGAAATTTAAATTAAATAAAGAAGTAAAGCTTTATGATTTGACCTTTGACATTCACGATATTGTGAATGATGAAGTTGTCGAGTTTCCGAGATTGTACAATACAATAGGCGAAATGTTTTCAAAACCATACAATGGTGATGCTTTCAGGTATCTTCCAACTCAATATATTGCTGAGGAAATTAAGAATATGGGTTTTGATGGGTTGCGATTTAGAAGCTCTTTGCGTAAATCAGGGATAAATATCGTTCTGTTTAACCCCGAAGATTGTACAGCTGTTTCCTCAGACTTAATAGAAGTAAAGGGGATTGATTTGACTCTAGATGAGCCAATGATCTATAAGATCGGTACTCCTCGATTAAAATCTGAAATGAAAGATTTAGAATGGATGAAGAAAACTTGATCAAGTTCTCACCAAAATGCTATAATAGCGTGTCCTTAAGAGAGGTATATATTAATGCTAGTTCAAAAAGAAATAATTCAAAAAGAAATTATAAATCTAATAATAGCTCAAGATGAAAATGATCAGGTCGATTTTAAAGGAGAATATTATTCAAAAGACAAAAAATATGATCTCATTAAGGATATTGTTTCTTTTGCAAACAATACCCAACCGTATAACAAGTACATTGTTTTCGGGATAGAAAATTCATCTTGGAAGACTATTGGTATAGATGCATTATCATTACCTGATGTATCAGAAATAAACGATTTGCTACGTACATATGTTGAGCCGTTTATAAATGTTTTGTTAGGATGTTTTAGTTATAAAAATGTTACAATTGGATATATTATGATTCCATATAACGATTTGAATAGACCATATGTTATTTCAAAAGAATACAATAAGAATAAATTGGTCTCTTTGCGAAAAGGAGAAGTGTATATTAGAAAAGGAGCAAGCAACTTTATTTGTAGCAGAAACGATCTTGATAATATATACAATAATAGAGGCTCTGTAGATATTAGTTTTCACGAAACAGAAATAAAATGCAGTAATATTAGAATAAACGGCATATCAAATTTGATGGGACAAGTAAGATTTTTGATCCAAAACAATACGCCAAAGACAATTATTATTAATGACATTAGGCTTCTTATCAACTGTGAAACAAATCTTCTAGAGCATAAAATAGATTTTATAGATGATACAAAAAGCGTTTTTAACAGAATGCCTGAACTATTATCATGTGTTCCTATACAACTTTCATCAGGAGATTGTATTCAAAAAACAGCATTCTTTTCAATATCCGAAACTGCTGCAGTAAATTTAAGAAAAAAAGCATCTTCGTGCTCAATGAATGCCTCCCTACAACTTTATGATGCTCTAAAACGAGTATATCAAAATTCATCTACACCAATACATCTGCAATTTGCTGACGATTTGTTGAAAAAATGGAGTTGTTAATATGAAAATAATACAAAAAGGAGAAGCGGATATGAATTATTCGCCATTAAGATATCCTGGTGGAAAGAGCAAGATAGCGCCA
>CALGTU010000140.1 GCA_937901465.1 uncultured Clostridia bacterium
GAACTGGTCTGGAAGGGCTGGAACAGCGCGACAACCAGCATGACCTGCAGCGCCATCGGATATGCCTCGGGCGATGCGGTCGGATCAAGGAAAATTCTGGCAATCGGCGCACGAAGCAGCACAATGGTGCTTGCCAGAACAAGCGCGACCGTCAGAGCCAGACGCTGACTGCACTTTACTGCACAAACGAAGCTGCTGAATATCCCGTGTTCCGCCCTGTTATCGGAATGGATAAATCCGAAATAGTTGAAATCGCAAGAAAAATCGATACATTTGATATTTCAATAGAACCCTATGAAGATTGTTGCACAGTCTTCACACCCAAACACCCCAAAACAGCACCCGTTCTTTCCGATGTCGAAGAAGCAGAAGCACTTTTCGATTTCGAACCCCTTATCGATAAAGCGGTTGAAGAAACAGAAGTAAAACTCTTTAAAGCTGAATTTTAAGGAAAATATTATGCATATAGATTTAGATGAAATACTGATAGAAAAAAATCTTCCCGATATTTATGCAATGGCTGAAAAATCCGTAAAGCTTCTTTTGTATAAAGATATGAAAGTGTCTTTTGCCGAAAGTTGCACAGGGGGACTTTTATCAGAAATAATAACCTCGGTTTCAGGGGCGTCATCTGTTTTCGAAGCAGGTTTCTGTACCTACTCTGAAAGGATAAAGAAAAAAATCCTTTCCGTTCCCGATGAAGTTTTGTCAGAAAAGGGCGTTGTGAGTGAAGAAACCGCACTTTATATGGCAAGGGGAATGAAAGAATTTTCATCTTCCGATATTGCCGTTTCCGTAACAGGTATAGCAGGGCCCACAGGCGCCGAACCCGATAAACCCGTCGGAACAGTATGCGTAGCATTCTGTTATGGTGAAACCGAAGAAACAACAACTCTCAGATTCTATAAACTCGGAGAGAGAAACAGAGAAACAATAAGAAAACTTACCGCTTCGGCTGTTTTTCTCCATTTGAATGAAATTCTCACAAGATAGGAGGGGATAAGAATTGGCACTCTCTAAAGAGGCTAAACGCGCATATAAAAAAGCACAGAAAGCCCAGAACAAAAAGAGAAAGCGTCATTGGCTGATTATTCAGTATGGCGACTCAAAAAAAGAAATACTGAGTAAGATAATGACACAGATATGCTGTATCGTTCTTATCTGCTCTGTCATAATACTTTGGGATTATTTCAAGGCGATGTTTGTCAACAGCAAACTCAATTCATCTCTTCAGGACCTTTACGGAACTGTAACCGAAAATATCATGGGTTCCGATGAGGGAGAGATTCTTCCCAATGCACAGGCACTGTTAGAGATAAACCCCGATACAGTAGGTTGGGTAAAGATTGATGGAACAAACATAGATAACCCTGTAGTTCTCAGAAAAGACGATACTCCGTCGTCAAACTATTATCTCAACCATAATTTCAATGGTGATGAGGCAAAAGCGGGAACAATATTCCTTGATTACAGAACAACATTAGGCTATAAAAAACAATCGGATAACCTTGTTTTATATGGTCATAACGAAAAGGATAACTCAATGTTCGGTGATCTCGACCGCTATAAAAACGACATTGATTTCTATCGCGATCATCCGATAGTAAAGTTCAATTCAAACTATGAAACCGCAGATTATAAAATAATCGCTTGTTTCGTACCCCATACCCTTCCCGAACAGTCATACGACGGAAAGGTGTTTGATTATCAGAACTATATCGATTTCGATGAAGCAAGATATAACGACTTTATCAGCAATGTTATGAGTCGTTCACAGATAATAACAACCGTTGATTACAGATACGGCGACCGCTTTATAACACTTTCAACCTGCTCCAACGAATTTTCTGATTCAAGATTTGTAGTGGTTGCAAGAAAGGTAAGAGATGGCGAAGATGTCGGCGTTGATGTTTTAAACGCAAAGGTAAACGAAAACGCAAAAGAACCCGATTGGGATAAGATTTACGGAAGATAAAAAGAGGTGAAAAAAGTTGGGAATAAGAGAGGAGGCTCTCGATAAACAGAGATCTGTTATCGTTTCGAAAAAGAAAAATAAGAAAATCAGTATCTCTCTTATTACAAGTTCTCTCGTTTTAGCAGGAACGCTCATATTTCTCGCCTGCTATTTTATAGAAGGTATCCGTTCCGGGCTTGAGTATAAAAGACTTTCCGAGATACAAAGCTCTCTCGCTGAAGTCACAACAATAAC
>CALGTU010000141.1 GCA_937901465.1 uncultured Clostridia bacterium
TCTCTCTCATTAAGAATTGCTTTTTCGTTATTTATTTTTGCATCTTTACCTGTTCCCTCAACGAAATCAGGAAGTCTTATTCTTTCAAAATAAAGCTCTGAAAAAATTTCATCTATGTCATCTTTCATAGATGAAGGAGAAAGATACATTCCCCAGTAATATTCCCCATCGTTATCATAAGTATTAAAAATAAAAGGCTCATCCTTATGATACGAAAGTTTCTCATAACTTTCTATAGGAAGTTTCCCGAATCTTACAGAAACATTTTTGCATGAAAAAAGTTTCTGATAATCTTCATCTATTCCCTCAAGATGTGAAAGATACATAGCAACTTGTCTTCTGTGCTTTATATCTTCCGAAAGTTCCTCTGTATGCTCTATATTTGTCAGAATGTCGGATTTAATTTCATCGATAAGTATAGAAAGTTCTGATGCACTTTCTTCTTTTATAGAAGAAAAATCTTTTTCCTCATGTTTTATTCCGACTTTTGAAAAGAACGAAGAAAGTTCTGTAATAAGATTTTCATAGGGATTTTCTTCGTTCAAAAGACTGAACTTATCTCCCTTACTGTTATCAGGTGATTCAATATGAAAACAACCACTCTGACAGCATTTCTTCAGAACCTCGTTCAGATCCTCTATATAACAAGTTATATCAACCGCTTCGAGTTTCTCTATAGCCATTCATTTCACCCCATCGGCTTTAAAATTTAAACTATAACAAGCATTTCTTCTATGCTCTGAACAGGAACACCATATCGTATTCCTTCGATAATAGTTATGATATTTTTGACTTCTGTTGTAAGCAGAAAAAGAATTGTATAGATACTTACAGCAGCGTTTGTGCTTTTTCTGAGATAATTTTTTGCAAATCTGTTCCTCAGAAGTTCAATATCGTGGTTTATAGTTGATCTTGAAATATCAGGATTTTCAGCGTTCATTCTTCTGCCGTATCCTGTATTTTTAAGAACATCAATATATTCCTCAGCGGTATTTGTATTCATAAGTTCATAAAACCTGAATTTTGTTATATTGCTCGGAACAGGGAACAGAATACGGGAAATCTCTTCATAATCTGCCCCTGAAAATGCTTTATATCTGAAAGCGTTATATATATTTGATAAATCATAAAGGATCCCTGTTATCTCAAGCATATTTTTTTGAACAGAACCCGAGAAATCCCTTTTTATAGCGTCTTTAACCCAATTAACATAATAAGTTTTGAGTAAAATATCTATTTCTGTACAATTGTAATTTCCATTATCATCAGGCTTTTGATCCTTGATAATTTCATAATAAGGTGTTTTCTGAAGTATATCAAGCAAGTCACTGTATGTTCTTACTTCTCCGAGTCTCATCATATCAAATGATGAATGTTTTGCAAGATACGGAGATATTGTATCGATAAACTTTTCAGTTGTACCTGCATTTATATAAATTATACATCTGAGTATTACATTGATTTCGCTATTTATATATCTGTAATTAAAAAACGAAATCTCATTTAGTTTCTGAAAATTACATAATCTTACATATTCATCGAATGTTTCTCTGTTAAGAATATCTTCAAGATATCCTCTATGAACAGAAGATGTATCAATATTTGAAAGACATTCAGAAAAATGGGTGTTTCTCTTAAGATACTCTGCTATTTCAGGAATAGTTGTTTTTTTAAGGAGTTCACGATAATCGTCTTCTTTGAGTCTTTTGCCGTAAAACGTTCTCGCTTTAGCAACCGTTGCATTATATGAATAATCAATCATCGTTTTCACCCCTCTTTTAAAACACGAAAATTTATAACATTTCAGGTTGTTTTGTTATCCTGTCAAATATTTCTTCTACCCATTTGTTATGATTTTCAGCATAGAATTTATCATACTCAAGCATTTTATCTTCTTTTGCTTTTGTAATCTTTTCTATCTTCATTTCAGAAGCCTTTTGCTCAACATTATCAACCTTCTCGCTGTATTCTTTCGAATGTTCAAGGCTTTTGTTATAAATTTCAACTGCTTCTTCTTTTGCCGAAATCATAATCTGTTCGCTTTTTTTACGGGCTTCATCTATTTTCAGATCAGCCTGTCTGTCAAGCTCAATAATCTCGCTTATAATATTTTTTGCCATATATACAGCACTCCTGTTTTTAGTTCTTAAGACTATGGAGAGGTGCAGGAATCTGACCTCCGCGATTTATAAACTTTGAAGGAGAATTTTTATTGATTTTCATAACAGGACCACAACCGAAAAGCCCTCCCCAGTCAAGTTCTTCTCCGACGTCCATATTTATAGCAGGAATAATTCTTACAGCTGTTGTCTTTGAGTTAACCATACCGATAGCAGCTTCGTCTGCGATGATCGCGGAAATTGGATCTTCTGTAATATCACCGGGAACAACTATCATATCAAGGCCAACCGAACATACTGCTGTCATTGCTTCAAGTTTTTCGATAGAAAGTGCACCGCATTTAGCAGCATCTATCATGCCTGCGTCTTCAGAAACAGGAATGAACGCACCTGAAAGACCCCCTATTCTTGAACAAGCCATTACTCCACCCTTTTTAACTGCATCGTTAAGAAGAGCAAGTGCTGCTGTTGTTCCATGAGAACCACAATGTTCAAGACCGATTTCTTCAAGAATATGTGCAACGCTATCGCCTACTGCAGGAGTAGGAGCAAGAGAAAGGTCTACTATTCCGAAAGGAACTCCGAGTCTTTCGGATGCTGTAACACCAACAAGCTGACCTACTCTTGTGATTTTATAAGATGTCTTCTTAATAACATCAGCAATCTCTGCTATATCAGCGTTAGGATGTTTAGCAAGCGCTGCTCTTACAACACCAGGGCCTGAAACGCCGACGTTTATGATACAATCGGGTTCGCCTACGCCATGAAAAGCTCCTGCCATAAAAGGATTATCATCAGGAGCGTTACAGAAAACAACAAGTTTTGCAGCACCAAAACAAGCGTTATCAACAGTTTTTATTGCTGACTGCTTTACTATTCTTCCCATAATCTTACAAGCATCAAGATTAATACCTGTTTTTGTCGAACCGACATTTACAGATGAGCAGACATTTGATGTTGTTGCAAGTGCTTCGGGAATTGATTCTATAAGTTCAATATCACCTGCAGCAAAACCTTTCTGAACGAGTGCGGAATAGCCACCGATGAGGTTTACACCAACAGCTTTTGCTGCTTTTTCCATTGTAATTGCAAATTTAACAGGATTCTGATTTTTACAGGCAGCAGAAACAATAGCTATAGGAGTAACCGAAAGTCTTTTATTGATTATAGGAATTCCAAATTCTTTTTCAATTTTTTCAGCAACAGGAACAAGGTTTGCGGCACATCTTGTTATTTTATCATAGACCTTATCACAAGCCTTATCTATATCACTATCAATACAATCAAGAAGTGAGATACCCATTGTTATTGTTCGAATGTCAAGACATTCGTTCTGAATCATTCTTATGGTTTCAAGTATATCATGAGCGTTAATCATACTGTCCTCCTATATTCTGTGCATAGCATCAAAAATATCTTCGTGCATTGTATGGATAGAAAGGCCGAGTTCTTCACCAAGCTTTGTCATTCTGTCTGAAAGAACAGTAAATTCAACATTGAGATCAGAAATATCAACCATCATAATCATCGCAAACATATCCTGAAGTACTGACTGAGTAACTTCAATAACATTCCCGTTATATTCAGCACAGATTGTGCTTACCTTTGCAAGAATACCTACTGTGTCTTTTCCGATTACAGTTAAAACAGCTCTCATAAAAAATCCTCCCGAATTTCATAAATATTATAAATATGTATAATAAAATATTATCGTTTAGATTATAACACATTTTAACAAAAATGTTAACGGCATAAACATACAATTTTGTTATTATTTTTTCTGAAAAATATGTCATTAAAGCATAAAGTATGGTATAATAAATATAATTTATTTATTTTTTCTGCATAAAAAATTTACTGAATCTTTACTTTTGGAGGAAATATATACATGAACCTTATAGATTGTCATTCACACTCACACAACTCCCCTGATGCCGATAAGAATGCATCGGCGCTTGTTATGATAGAAAAAGCAAAATCACTCGGGCTTTCAGCATATGCAATAACAGACCATTGTGAAGTAAGTCAATGGTATTCGATAGAACATTATGGTTTTGAACCTAACGGTTACGACGATTATGATTTTGACAAAATGTTTGAAGCGTCTATGCAAGAAAACACAAAAGCAAAAGAATTAATTGAAAATAAAT
>CALGTU010000142.1 GCA_937901465.1 uncultured Clostridia bacterium
TAAAAGGTCTTCGTGCTGTTACTGACTTTGAAAACGAGTTCCAGCAGGCACTTGCGAATAAGATTCTTTATGACGGTGCTGAAACTGTCTTTTTAACAACAAGTGCTGAAAATATGTATTGCAGTTCGAGCATTGTAAAGGAAATTGCAAAATACGGCAGAAACATCGACTCTTTTGTTCCCAGCAAAGTGCGTGATGTTGTTATAGAAAGACTCTGCAAGACAAACAAAAAGGAGGAAGAAAAATGAATATAGATGAAATTCTTGAAATGATTGATGATACTCTTGATAAGGGTGCTACTGTTCCTTTTTCAGGTAAAAAAGTTGTGGTTGACGCTGACAAGATAAGAGATCTTCTTAACGAAATCAGACTTAATCTTCCTCAGGAAATAAAGCAGGCAAAACTTATAGTTATGGATAGAAAAACGATTATTTCTGATGCCAATGAAGAAGCAGAAACAATCGTAAGAAAAGCAGAAGAAAGAGCAAAGGCTATTGTTTCAAACGAAGAAATCGTTAAAGAAGCAAGAACAAAGGCTACTGAAATACTCAGTCAGACACAGGATAAATGCAAGCAGATGAAGATTGAAGCAAGAGAATATGTTGAAAAAATTCTCGACCAGACAGAAACTCTTCTCAGTACAAGCATTGTTTCTGTTAAAAAGACAAAGCAGGCTGTAAGAACAGCGGGTAAGTCAACAGGCGAAAATCAGCAGTAAAAAATAAAGGGTATCAGATTTTCTGATACCCTTTTGTTATCCATTTTATTATGTGTTGTCTTCGATATATCTTATTATATCTTCAACCGTTTTTATGTTTTCAACGGCTTCATCAGGAATTTCCATTTCGAATTCATCTTCGAGCGACATGATAAGGTCGACAACATCGAGAGAATCTGCGCCAAGGTCACTCTGAATATCGGCTGATAAAGTTACTTCGCTTTCGTCAACATCAAGCTGGTCGATAATAATTTCTTTGAGTCTTTCATAGATCATTGTGCAATACCTCCGAGGAATATGTTACATACAGTATATAACAGTATGGCTTAAAGGTCAATAGCTAATTTTATAATTCAGACAGAAGTGTGAGAAGAATACTTCCGACATAGAAGAGTGCATAGATTACTATCATAACAACAAATACTATTGTGAGCTTTTTGGTGTATTTAGGATTCGCTCTCTGAGATTTTAAAATAACATGAGAAATAATATATCCCCATAATCCGAGCGTAACGGTAAGAATAATGCCTAAGATAAAAAGACCATGTTCGTTTTTTATCTGCTGATCAGTTTTAGACATATCTTCGGCATCTCTTTCTTTTGATGAAAAGGTTTTTATCGAAGGTTCGCCATTATGAGATTCACAAAGATGCCCTGCGTCTGATTTGTATGTATTATAGCTGTTTCCGCCGTTATGGGATTCGCAAAGATGACCTGCGTTTACATCAAGGTCGTTTATATCGGAAGCTAATTTATGTGTATCAACATAATATCCGCAATCGGGACATTGCCCGCCTATGAGTAGTTTCTGACAGATAGGACAATTTGTTTCTCTTGCCATTTTGAAGCCCTCCTTTTTGGCTATTTGCATAATTGTAATTTGATTTTATATGTGTTATAATATACTTGGTATAGTTTTTTGTTTTATCGATGTAAAGCGATGATACAAAACTATCGTTACCGACTGAAAGAATTATAAATCTTTTGTCGGATAAAGTCAAGTTAATAATTGCAAATAAACATAGAGGGTGAATGTTATGAAAACAGCATTTTTATTTCCCGGCGAAAATTCACAGTATATCGGAATGGCAAGAAGTTTGACAGAAACATATCCTAAATTCTTAAGCTATTTCTATGATATGAGTCAGATTTTAGGTTATGATTTAAGACTTGCATGCTATTGTGGAGATGAAACATATCTTAACAGAGCATCAGTTATGATGCCTGCTATTCTCATAACCGATGTTATAGCTTATGAAGTTGCAAAATCAAAGGGTATGGCTTTTACAGCTGTTGCGGGATATGGCATAGGTGAATATGCGGCTATGGTTGCATCAGGAATGATAAACCTTGAAACTGCTATGAAGCTTGTTATTGAAAGAGCAAAAGCACTTGAATACTGTGAAAAGATGAAACCCGGTTCTATGGCTGTTATAAACGGAAGAACAACGGAAGAAGTTGAAAAAGCATGTGAAGAAATAGATGAATTTGTAATTCCTGCTATATACAATTCTCCTGATAATATCGTTGTTTCAGGAACAGACAGTGCAGTTGACAAGATTGTCCATAAGTTTAATTCTGAAGGTGCTCATTGCACAAGAACAAGCCTTCGTTGTGCTTATCATACAAAACTTATGAAGGTGGCTGCCGAGAGATTCCTTGAAGCAATACGTTTTACAAAGTTCAATCCTCCCAACTGCAGATATTTTGCAGGGGATACAGGCGATGAACTTAAAGATTTTGACAATATGCCCGAATATCTTGCAAAACAGCTTACATCTCAGGTTAACTTTAAAAGAGAACTTGAAATTATGGCTGAACAGGGATACGATACATTCATCGAATGCGGCCCTATGGATATTCTTTCAAAATTCACACAGAAAACTTTACCCGAAGCACTTGTTCTCAATGTTGAGGATATGGATTCTCTTAAAAAATCCATGGCAGCGCTCGGAATCCCAGATTAAAAGGTTGTTGGTTAAAAATGAAATGCACACTTATAGGTCATCCGTTAGGACATTCGCTTTCTCCTGATATTCATACAAAGCTTTTTGCACTTTCAGGAGTTACAGGTGAATATGACCTTACAGATATTCCGAAAGAACTTTTGGAAGAAAAAGTTGAATATCTTAAAACACTTGACGGTTTTAATATAACTATTCCTTACAAGACAGATATAATCCCTTATCTTTCATCACTTGATGAAACGGCAAAGCGTTATGGTGCTGTAAACTGCGTTTCTGTTAAAGACGGAAAGATGACAGGATACAACACCGACTGCATAGGATTTATCCGTTCGCTTGAAATGGGTGGGCTTTCTCTTTCGGGAAAAGTTCTTCTTTTAGGATGTGGCGGCGTCGGAAGAATGATGGCTTGCGAATTTCTTCTTCATGGTGCTGACCTTACTGTTGCGGTTTTACCCGAAGAAATTCCTATGGCAGAAAAGGTTGTTTCTTCGATGAAGAATTCTGAAAATGCAAAGGTTATTTCCCTTTCTGATATTTCGGGAGAATTTGATTTATGTGCTAACGCAACTCCTGTTGGAATGTTTCCAAAGGTTGATGTTTCACCCGTTTCAGAAGAAGTGGTTTCTTCCTGCAAGGCATTTTTTGATGTTATCTATAACCCTACAGAAACAAAGCTTATGAAGATGTTTGAAAAAGAGGGTAAAAAGGCTGTCGGAGGAATGGCTATGCTTGTTTATCAGGCTGTTGCGGCACACGAAATATGGTATGGCGCGAAGTTTGATGAAAATGATATAAACTCAATTATTTCTCAGATGAACGAAAAAATAAAGAACAACTGAAATTGAAAGAAGGCGTTTTTTATGCTTACAATTTATCTCTGCGGATTTATGGGATGCGGAAAGACAACTGTCGGAAAAGCCCTTGCCGAAAGACTAGGACACAATAATCATTCCGCTTTTCCTTTTATAGACCTTGATGAATACATAGTAAAGCGTGAAGGAAGATCAATAAAGAATATCTTTGATATTGACGGAGAAGAATATTTCCGCAAGCTTGAAATAAAATGTATGCTTGAACTTTCAAACAATGGTGGCGTTATTGCATTAGGCGGCGGAACGATTCTTTCTGAAGAAGCTTCAAGAGCGGCAAATGCCAGCGGAGAGGTTGTTTTTATAAATACACCGTTTGAAGTCTGCTATGAAAGAATTATGAAAGAAGATTTAGGCAGAGGCAGACCGCTGGTTATGACAAAATCAAGAATAGAACTTGAAAATTTATATGCAGAACGTGCGTCGGTTTATGTTTCACATTCATCAATGTCTGTTGACGGCGACGCAGAAGTTCAGCTTGTTGTTCAGAGAATAATAGATTCTCTCAGTAATCCCAGTCTTTAAAAGGAGTGAAACCCGATGCCACGTGGCAGAAAACCAAATGCGGTAAAAGCCGCTGAAAATAAAAAGTATACTCCTAATGGAGAAGTTTTCTTTTCGCTCGATATAGGAACAAGAACAGTTGTCGGTGTTGTTGGTGAAAAACGCGAAGATGATTTTCATGTTATCGATTGTGTCTCTATTCCTCATAACAAAAGAGCGATGACAGACGGTCAGATTGAAGACATAGAAGAAGTTTCTAAAGTTGCTTCAAAGGTTATTGCCGAACTCGAAAAAAATCTTGGCATAAAGCTTCAGAATGTTGCTATTGCCGCAGCAGGAAGAGCACTCAGAACAAAGCGTGTTAAAGTTGATATCGATATAGACGGCAGAGATGTTATTACAGAAGATATGGTCCGTTCTTTCGAAATGGAAGCTGTTCAGCATGCTCAGACAGAACTAGATAATGAAAATCCCGAAGGTTCTGTAAACTTCTATTGTGTTGGTCACAGCATAATAAACTTCTATCTTGACGATTATCCTTTAAAGAACTTTGTCGGACACAGAGGAAAGACTGTTACTGTTGATATGATAGCGGCTTTTCTTCCTGAAACTGTCGTTGAAAGTCTTTATGCGGTAACTGATAGATTAGGGCTCGAAGTAAAGAGTCTTACTCTCGAACCTATCGCCGCTATGAATGTTATAATTCCACCCGAAGTAAGACTTATAAACATAGCGCTTGTCGATATCGGCGCGGGAACATCAGACATCGCGATTTCAAAGGGCGGAAGTATTGTTGCTTATGCTATGGCTACTACTGCGGGTGATGAAATCACAGAAGAAATCATAAAGAATTATCTTGTTGATTTCAATACAGCGGAACAGATGAAGCTTTCTTCAAATAAGGAAGAATTTTCATATACCGATATCCTGGGGCTTGAACATACTGTTTCATCGGAAGAATTTTTCAAATCGCTCTATCCTGCGGTTGACCTTTTATCAGCAACTATCGCCGAAAATATAGTTGCCGCTAATGGTGGCGAAAAACCTGCTGCTGTATTTTTAGTAGGTGGCGGAAGCCGTGTTGAAGGACTGACTGCTAAACTTTCTGAAAAACTCGGTATCCCTGAAGAGAGAGTTGCGATAGGAAACTCAAAGGTTATAAGACATATAACAACAGAAAAGCCTTATGTTTTAAAAGGACCTGAATTTATTACACCTGTCGGCATAGGCGTTACAGCTACAATGTCGGGTGGATATGATTTCTCAACAATCATTCTTAACGGAAAGAAAATCAGGGCATTTAACAAAAACGGCATGTCTATGCTTGATATTCTTTCTATGGCAGGATATCGCTCAACAAGTCTTCTCGGAAGATCAGGAAGAAATCTCACATACACAATCGACGGCAATCAGAAACTTGTTAAGGGCGGAATGTCTGACCCTGCGGTTATAACAGTAAACGGACTTCCTGCTAACATAAACACTCTTGTTGACAAGGGCGACAAGGTTGATATTGTTCCTGCTAAAAACGGTGAAGATGCTGCTATTCTTCTTTCAGAAGCCGTTGAAGGATTTAATCCGTTATCCGTTAAAATTTCGGGAATGGATTATAAAGCAGGCGTATTTGCTGTTGTAAACGAAAAAGAAATTTACGACGGAAACTATCGCGTTGAAAACTTTGACAATATAAGAACAGTTAAAATTCTTACAATAGGTGAGCTTCTTGCAAAGCTTGATGCTGACCCACAGAATTTTGTTGTTTTCAAGGGTAAGAGAATTCTTCCCATAGATTATCTTATTGCTGATGGCGAAGAATACACAATAGAAGAAAGAGATACTCTTCCAAAAGATATTGTTTCAGAAGAAGTTATTCCCGAACCTGTTGTTGAAGAAGCACCTGTAATCGAAGAGAAACTTCCCGAACCTGCTCCTGTAGCGGTTGAAGAAGTTATTGAAGAAGATTTCACAGAAGATGAAATAGATAAGATTCTTTCTGAAGTAAAGGAAGAAATAAAGGCTCCCGCTCCTGCTCTTAAAAAAGAGCTTGAAAATGAAGAATCGCCTTCACTTCTTACTGATAAGAAGGGTGTAACGGTTATTCTTAACGGAAAAACTCTTGCTATGAATCTTCAGAAGAACTGTACAGAAAACATCTTTTTAGAACTTATGGCTTATGCCGATATCGATACACAGAATCCTCAGGGTGATGATATCGATATGACAAGAAACGGCAAGCCTGCAACATATATGGATGTTCTTAAAGACGGAGATGTTTGTTCTATCAAATGGATAACAAGAAGGAAAAAGTAATGAAGATACTTATAGCATCAGATATTCACGGCTCGGCTTATTACTGCAAAAAAATTATATCTGCAATAGAAAGGGAAAATCCTGATAAAAATCTTCTTTTGGGGGATATTCTATATCATGGTCCCCGAAACGACCTTCCTCGTGATTACGCACCGAAAGAAGTTATCGCTATGCTTTCTCCCTTGAAAGACAAGCTTCTTTGTGTAAGAGGAAACTGCGATACAGAAGTTGATCAGATGGTGCTTCCTTTTCCTGTTCTTGCAGAGTATGCCTATGTTGTTTCTGAAAAGGTGAATATTTTTGCAACTCATGGGCATATCTTCAATGAAGATAATCTTCCGCCTTTATCAAATGGAGATGTTCTTTTGAATGGACATACACACATTCCTGCTTTAAGAGAACACGAAAGTTACATCTATATGAATCCGGGCTCGGTTTCTATTCCGAATGAAAATTCAGAACATAGTTATATGATTTTTGAAGGAACGGAATTTTTATGGAAAAACCTTGACGGAGAAATTTATAAGACATATACATTATAGTATAGTAATCAAAAGAGTGGAAAGATTTTTTCCACTCTTTTTATTTTTTTGAAAAAAATCACTCTTTTCGGTTGTATTACATTCAGAAAGACATTTAAGGGAGGACTTATAAAATGAAAAAGATAAAGTCAATAATTGCTCTTATTATATGCATAATTTCTGTTGCGGGCTGTGCTCCGAAAACAGCACCCGACGGATACGAAACAATGCTTATGACAGAAATACCAACAGAAACTACTGTTCCTGCGTTACCTCCTTTTTCTGAGGAAACAACGACAGCACCCGAAGAGCCCATTTCTTCTGAAACAACAGTAAGTGAAACTTCTCCTGTTGAAACAACATATATAAGCGGATCACAGCCTTTTCAGAGAGCTGATATAGGATTTTCAAATTCTGTAAACACACTCGGTGTTTCGCTTTATGATGAAATCAAGAGTGACGGAAATGTTTTCTATTCGCCTTATAGCATTGATATAGCGCTCTCTATGCTTGTGAATGGTGCTGACGGAGAAACCGAAACCGAACTTTTGAATCTTCTCGGTATGTCTGATATTGATTCCAGAAACGCTCAGATTTCTGAAGTTATGAAAGGTTTCAACGATAAGAAAGCTATTGTTGAAACAGCAAATTCTGTTTGGATAGATGAGTCTTTTGAAAAGTCAGCACCCACAAGAAAAGAATTTATTTCTCCTTTAAAGGAATTTTATGACGCAGAAGTTTTCCATGAAAAATTTATGGACCCTGCTACTGTTAAAAAGGTTAATTCATGGATTTCTAAAAAGACAAACAAGATGATTCCTAAAATGCTCGACAGACTCAATAACGACACGGTTATACTTCTTATCAACGCAGTTTATTTCGACGGAAAATGGCAGACTCCTTTTATGGAAGACGATACAACCGATTGGACTTTTGAGGGCACAGACGGAAACACAACTGTTGATATGATGAGACAGTTTGACAACTACTACAAATACTACTCAAAGGGCGATATAAAGGGCGTTTCTGTTCCCTATGGCGACGGCGGGATTGTTATGGATGTTTTTGTTGCATCGGATAAATCAAAGAAAAACGCAGTTGAAATTTTTGATGAGATGACACCCGAAGAGAGACTTGAACTTTTATCATCAATGGAAAACGCATCTTCTGAAAAGATATTTTTAGCTATTCCTAAATTTACATTTGAAACAGAAACTTTCTCGGTCAAGGAAGCTTTAAAATCACTCGGCGTTAAAGAAGTTTTTGATCCGAGTGTAGCAAATCTTCGTTCGATGAGCGAGCTTCCCGATGATTACAACCTTTATGTGAGCGATATTCTTCATAAGGCAAAGATAGAAGTTGATGAAAACGGAACAAAGGCTGCAGCAGCAACTGTTATAATGGTTGATAATTGTTGTGAGTCGATAGAACCTTATGAACCAAAGGAATTTATCGCCGATGAACCTTTCGTTTTCACAATAAGAGACAGTAAATCAGGAACAATTCTCTTTATGGGAACAATCAGAAATCTTTCAAAATAATTTGTAACTGTTTTGTAATCTCTTGTAACCAAACTGTAAAGATAAAAGTATTGAATTGTAACCTTTTAAATGCTAAACTTGATATAGAACGGGGGAAGGAGAAAATGACCTCGTTCTGAAAGAAATCTGTCATATATATACTCTTCAAAGCAAAAACACCCGACAAAGCCAGTCGGGTGTTTTTGTCATTTTAAATAAAATGCCCGTTTATTATTCTTTAATTTGGTATAATTTACAGTTGACTTGAAACCCTGTTTTGTGATAAAATTGTATTTGTGTTAAATACAGTTGTTTATTGGGGGTGAACATAATGCCTAAAGAAACAGAAGGAAAAAGCAGTTTTATAGTTGTTGATTCCTGCGTTTTGCCTGATATATTCGAGAAAGTTCTTCTTGTTAAGAAACTCATAGCATCGGGTAAAGAAAAGAGTTCGGCTTCTGCTTGCAAAGCGGTAGGGATTTCGAGAAGCGCTTTTTATAAATATAAGGATTATGTTTATTCTTATGAAGAAAAACTTACGCAGAGAATCATCTCGATATCAACAGTTCTTCATGATGAACCCGGAATACTTGCGGGGTTTATCTCACATCTTCATTCGCTCAATGCAAATATTTTAACAGTTAATCAGAGCATTCCTGTTGACGGGGTTGCATCTGTAACAATATCACTCAGACTCACAGAAAATTCTCAGGATATAATGGGTCTTAAAA
>CALGTU010000143.1 GCA_937901465.1 uncultured Clostridia bacterium
TGAATGTGAGGCAAAGCGTCCATAAGGACTTTCGCCTGGATGTTGTTCTGAATTCTGCTCATTGTTTTTTGCTCCCAGTGAAAATTTATTAAATACTCTATCAGACTTTTCCTTTATATTCGGAAAGTTGTTTCTGAATGAGATTATATACTGTTACAACATTTTCGATAGTTCCGAAACGGATTTCATCGGGGTTTTCCTTATTGAATTTTATTCCGTCCAGTTTTATCATTATTTCGCCGAGTCTGCTTCTGCTGTTGTATTTTAAAACAACATTTGCAACCTGACGATATTTTACATCGTAAAGTTTCTTTGAAAAAACGCCTTCACTTCTTATTATTCTTCTGTCGGTAACTATGAAGAATGTCTGTTGTCTTTTGTATTCAAAGAAGAAATATGTTCCTGCTACCGCAAGACAGATTATTATTATAGGAAGGCAACCTATAAGAACTACTTTTATTTCTTTTATGAGAATAAGGATAAGAGTTAAAAGAAGAATCGCTCCTCCGAAAATGAGAAAGGGTTTTTCAGCGTTTTTCAGCGATTTATTAGGGATAGGATTTCCATGCCACAAAACTCTCTCATCGCTTAAAAATCCTATCGGAAGTCTGCTGTTATCCTGCATTTTGCCCTCTCTCCTTTCTTATGGAATAAATACGGAATTATGTTCTGTAATCTCCGTTTATCTTAACATAATCATATGTAAGGTCACAGCCCCAGGCTGTTGCTTCTTTTTCACCTTCAAAAAGATTTATATCAATGAAGATTTCATCTTCTGAAAGAACCTTCTTTGCTTCGTCTTCAGAAAATTCAACGCCCGCACCATTTTCGCAGACATGTATTTTTCCTGCCTTTGATGAAAGGTCAACCGAAACCTTGTTTATATCAAAATCAGCTTCGGCATATCCTATCGCACAGAGGATTCTTCCCCAGTTTGCATCTTCACCGAACATCGCACATTTGAAGAGTGGTGAACGGATAACGCTTTTAGCAACGATAATCGCTGTATCAAGGTCTGGTGCACCTTTACATACGCATGTCAAAAGCTTTGTTGCACCTTCGCCGTCCTTAGCAAGCATTCTTGTGAGGTTTGACATTACTTCGTAAAGTGCCGATTTGAATATTTCAAAATCTTCGCCTTCTGTTGTTATTTCTGCGTTTCCGGCAAGGCCATTTGCCATAAGCATACATGTATCGTTTGTTGACTGGTCGCCGTCAACAGAAAGGCAGTTATATGTTATTTTAACGATTTCTGAAAGTGCTTTTTTTACCATTTCAGATGAGATAGCGGCGTCTGTTGTAATGAAGTTTAAAGTTGTTGCCATGTTGGGATGAATCATTCCGCTTCCCTTGGCCATTCCGCCCATACGGCATACTTTTCCGCCGACTGTAAATTCAACCGCATATTCTTTTTTGAATGTATCGGTTGTCATGATAGCAACAGCAGCTTCTTCGTTTCCTTCATAAGAAAGTTTTTCTTTGAGTAAAGGAATTGCTTTTTCAATAGGTTCTATAGGTAAAATCTGACCAATAACGCCTGTTGATGCAACAACTACTTCGCAGGGTTTTATGCCGAGTGCATCAGCTGTCATAGAACACATTTTTTCTGCTTTTTCTTCACCGTCGGCGTTGCAGGTATTTGCGTTCTTTGAGTTTACAATAACAGCGATAGCTTTTCCACCCGATTTTTCAAGATTTTTCTTTGTAACAATAACGGGTGCACCCTTGACTTTATTCTGTGTATAAACACCTGCTGTGTTACAGATGACATCTGAAACAAGAAGTGCTATATCGTTTTTCTTTGTAGGATTGTTTTTTATTCCACAGTAGAGTCCGCTTGCTTTAAAGCCTTTTGCAGCACAAACTCCACCGTCTATAAGTTTAAATTCCATTTTATTCACCTTAAAATTATAGATTATTCAAGTCCTGTCTTTTCATCGATACCCATCATGATATTAAGACACTGAACAGCCGCACCCGATGCACCTTTTCCAAGGTTATCAAGGCGAGAACAGATAAGTATCTGTTCATCATTTCCTGAAACGAAAATCTGCATATTGTTTGTTCCTTCAAGTGCGTTCGCTGTCATGAATCCACCGGGGAGTTCTTCTTCGCCACCCAAAGACATAACCTTTACAAAATGTTCGCCCTTATAATGATTTTTAAGAACTTCATGAATTTCTTTTATAGATGTTCTCTTAGCGAGAGTTCTTCTTACTACAGGAACAGCAACTATCATTCCTGCATAGTAGTCACATACCATAGGATTGAACATAGGAGGATATGAAAGTCCCGAAATAGCCTGCATTTCTTTTAAATGCTTATGGTTCTGTGCGAGCGCATACATTCTGGGAGCGTCAAATTCCTTATCTCTGTTTTCATCTTCATACTGAGCGATTCCCTTTTTTCCGGCACCGCTGTATCCTGAAACAGCATAGCTTGTTACATACTGATAGGGTGCGAAGATGCCTTCTTTAACGAGAGGATAAACTATCGAGTTGAATCCGCTTGCATAACAACCGGGAACAGCAACTCTCTTTGAGTTCTTTATTTTGTTTCTGAATTCTCTTGAAAGTTCGGGGAAACCATAAGCCCACTGGGGATTTGTTCTGTGAGCTGTTGAAGCGTCGATAATTCTTACATTCGGATTTTCTACCATTGAAACCGCTTCGATTGATGCGGCATCGGGCAGACAAAGGAAAGTAAAATCAGAAGCGTTTATAAACTTCTTTCTTTCGTCAGGGTCTTTACGCTTGTCCTCGTCGATTCTGAGTAATTCAATATCATCTCTTCCGTTGAATCTTTCAACGATTTTAAGTCCTGTTGTGCCTTCCTGACCGTCGATGTAAATTTTTACTTTCTCCATGGTGTCGCTTCCTTCCGTTATTTTTTGACATATTTAAGATTCATGCCTGCGCCCTCTTTGCCTACAGGGCGGATATGGAAACCGAATTTTTCATAGAATTTTTCTTTGCCGTAAGCAGAAAGAAGTGTGAGAGAAATTCCCTCGCCGCTTTCAATACTGTCATCGGCATATTTCATAAACTGAGTTACAAGTTCTTTGCCTATTCCTTTTCCCTGATAATCAGGGTGAACAATAACATCGACAAGCATAAGATGATATCCGCCGTCGCCTACCCCTCTTGACATTCCGACTGCTTTGTCGCCGTCATAGGCTACTGTGAAGAATGATGAATTTTTCATCGCGTTGTCAAACTGTCTTTTTGTTATTGTGTTCCAACCAACAAGGATACGGAGATTGTTATAGTCTTCAAAAGATATTTCTGGTTTAAAGGTTAACATTTTTACTTAAGTTTCATCTGCTTTCAGTTTTTCTCTGACATATTTTATCTGCTTTGCAACTGCGTCAGGAGCAGGACCGCCGACAACGTTTCTCTGTGTAACACAAGTATCGAGAGAAATTGCCTTATAGACATCGTTATCGAAAGTATCGCAAAGCTGTCTGTATTCATAAATCGGTAAATCTTCGAGAGTTGTATTAAGGCTTATGCATTTTGCAACGAGAGTTCCTGTAATCTTATAGGCATCTCGGAACGCAAGGCCTTTTTTAACAAGATAGTCGGCGCAGTCTGTTGCGTTGATAAAGCCCTTTGCAGCAGCCGCACGCATATTTTCTTTATTTACCGACATAGTTTCGAGCATAGGGATAAAGGTTGAAAGGCAGAGTTTGACTGTATCAACAGCATCGAAAATCGCCTCTTTATCTTCCTGCATATCTTTGTTATATGCAAGAGGAAGTCCCTTCATCATTGTGAGAAGAGTCATAAGATCGCCATAAACTCTTCCTGTCTTTCCTCTTATGAGTTCTGTTATATCGGGATTTTTCTTCTGTGGCATAATTGAAGAACCTGTAGCATACGCATCGTCGAGTTCTATAAATTTAAATTCCCATGAGCACCAGAGAATGATTTCTTCTGAAAATCTTGAAAGATGCATCATAAGGATTGAAATTGCTGATGCAAGTTCTATACAGAAATCTCTGTCTGAAACACCGTCAAGAGAGTTCTGTGTTACTTCAGAAAAACCTAAGATATCGCATACTCTCTGTCTGTCGATAGGGTATGTTGTCGAAGCGAGCGCTCCGCTACCGAGTGGCATGACATTCATACGCTTATATGTATCTTCAAGTCTTCCGAGGTCACGAAGAAGCATCTGTGCATAGGCCATAAGATGATGACCGAAAGTTATGGGCTGTGCTCTCTGAAGATGAGTATAACCCGGCATAACTGTTGTTTTGTGTTCATCAGCGATATCACAAAGAACGCCGAGAAGTTTTTTAACAAGTTCTGTTATCGACTTTGTTTCAGCCTTGAGATTCATTCTGATATCAAGGGCAACCTGGTCGTTTCTGCTTCTTGCTGTATGAAGTCTTTTACCCGTTTCGCCGAGTCTTTTTGTAAGTTCTGCTTCAACGAACATGTGAATGTCTTCAGCAGTAGGGTCTATTTCAAGTTCACCGCTATGGATATCCTGAAAAATAGAGCCGAGTTCGTTTGCTATCTGTTTGCTTTCTTCAAGATCTATGATTCCACATTCACCGAGCATTGTTACATGAGCGATACTTCCCTGAATATCCTGTTTATACATTCTTGCATCAAATGAAACGGAAGAGTTGAAGTCGTTTACCTTTTCATCGACCTCTTTTGAAAATCTTCCTGCCCACATTTTTGCCATAATTTTCTCCTCCCGAAAAAACGAACATACGGGCAAAGCCATTTTCAGCCATGCCCGAGATGTTATAATACGCCAGTTAAGTTACTTGTTATTTCTCTTCTGGTCGAGTTTAGCCTTAACCTTGATGGGAAGACCAAAGAGGTTGATAAATCCTGCACTATCCTTCTGGTCGTAAACATTATCCTCATCAAATGTTGCAACTTCTTCGTCGTAAAGAGTATAAGGAGATGTAACACCTGCGTTGATTATATTACCCTTATAGAGTTTGAGCTTAACATCGCCTGTTACAGTCTTCTGTGTTTCTGTAACGAATGCAGAGAGAGCTTCACGAACGGGTGTATACCACTGTCCGTTGTAAACGAGGTCTGCAAAATCAATAGCGAGCTTCTGCTTCATTCTCTGAGTCATTTTGTCAAGAGTGATTGTTTCAAGAACATCGTGTGCGTGGTAAAGAATAGCCCCACCGGGAGTTTCATAAACGCCTCTTGATTTCATACCAACAAGACGGTTTTCAACAAGGTCAGCAAGACCGATACCGTTAGCGCCACCAAGTTCGTTGAGTTTAGTAACGATTTCAACACCCTTCATTTCCTTGCCGTCGATAGCTGTAGGAACGCCCTTTTCGAAATGAATTGTAACATATGTAGGCTTGTCGGGTGCCATTTCGGGTGAAACGCCCATTTCAAGGAAACCGGGCTTGTTATACTGTGGTTCGTTAGCGGGATCTTCGAGATCGAGACCTTCGTGTGAAAGGTGCCAGAGGTTCTTATCCTTTGAGTAGTTTGTTTCTCTGTTTATCTTGAGAGGAATGTTGTGTGCCTCTGCGTAGTCGATTTCTTCATCTCTTGACTTGATGTCCCAGATTCTCCAGGGTGCAATGATTTCCATATCGGGAGCATAAGCCTTGATTGCGAGTTCAAATCTTACCTGGTCGTTGCCCTTACCTGTGCAACCATGGCAGATAGCATCTGCGCCTTCAGCAAGAGCGATTTCAGCAATTCTCTTTGCTATGATAGGTCTTGCGAAAGATGTTCCGAGAAGGTATCTGTTTTCATAGATAGCCCCTGCCTGAACTGTAGGAAATACATAATCTTCGATGAATTCATCTTTAAGATCTTCTATGTAGAGCTTTGACGCACCTGTCTTGATTGCCTTTTCTTCGAGACCGTCAAGTTCTGTGCCCTGTCCAACGTCACCTGAAACTGCGATTACTTCACAGTTATCATAGTTTTCCTTGAGCCAGGGAATGATGATTGATGTGTCAAGTCCGCCTGAATAAGCGAGTACTACTTTTTTGATTTTTCCAGCCATTTTAAAGACTCCTTTGCAAAATAATTAACTGAGTAAAATTATACACCCGTTATACATAGTTTGTCAAGTGTTTTTATACGATTTATGCATAATAATGAATAATTATGCATAAATCTTGCATATTTTTCATTTTATACAGTATATAATGTATATTTATAGGTTTTTCATGTTACTTTGTTGTTATTTTTAAACAATTATGCTTTCTTATAAGCACCGATAATTTCTCCCCAGAAAGCTGTATGGAGCGGTTGTGTTCCGTTTGTTTCAAAAAGTGCATTATCAAGATAGAAAGCCTTATCCATAGGCTGAACATAAAGTTTTTTACAAACAAGCACAATTTCAGCTTCATCAAATGCGGGAGTTTCGTCAAGCATTGTCATATTGAGTCCGAGTTCCTTGACCTTTTCGTTCTTATCGCCTTCTTTTCCTGAATAAGAACCGCAGAAAGAAAGAGCTTCTCTGTAATTCTTTCCAAACATCGAAACAGAAAATGTATCGTTGTTTTCCATAAGCGAATAGGTAAATCTTGAAGGTCTTACAACCGCCATGAAAATGTTCTTGTTCCACATAACACCCATTGTTCCCCAACTGGCTGTCATTGTGTTGTAGTTGTTTTCGTCACCCGCTGTTAAAAGAACCCAGTCCTTGCCGATTTTTTCAAAAGGATTGAACTCTCCGCCTGTAAGTGTTATTTTTTCAAATGACATAATTTATCACCTTTCTTTTTTCTTGATAAAACATTCTATAGTTTTTATAACTTGTTTATTCTAAAAATCAAAACTTTTCGGTAAAAGTTCGGATAATGAAAATTCTTCATAATCATCTTCTGATTTTGCAACAATCACTTTAAAATCAGGTTTACAGAATTCTGCCATAACCTGACGACATATTCCACAGGGATACGCAGAAATAGTTTCGTCTTTTTTACCGCCGACTACCGCTATTTTCGAAAACTCTCTCTTTCCGTCAGAAACCGCCTTGAAAATCGCAGTTCTTTCAGCGCACACTGTTCCCGAATAGGAAATATTTTCGATGTTACAACCTGTATATACAGCCCCGTCGGCACAGAGAAGTGACGCACCCACAAGAAACTGTGAATACGGAGCATAGGCATTTTCTCTTGCTTTTATAGCGGACAAAATAAGTTCCTTATCAGTCATAAATATCACCCGAAAAATCCTTTCCGACAAGTTCGTTTTCTACAGAAAGACAAGCGCAGATAGTTTTTCCGATATCAGAAAAGCTATCTCTTGTTCCGAGATTTTTTGTTTTTATTCCGTTTCTGTAAACAAGAAGCGGAGTATATTCTCTCGAGTGGTCTGTGCTTTCTGTTGAAGGGTCGCAACCATGGTCTGCGGTTATCATAAGAATGTCTTCATCACGCATATTTTCTATGAATTTTCCAAGCCATAAATCGAATTCGTTAAGAGCATTTGTATAGCCTGAAACATCATTTCTGTGTCCGAAAGACATATCAAAATCAACGAGATTTACAAAGCAGAAACCTTTGAAATCTTCACCCTGAATTTTCGTAGTTTCTTCCATATCAACATCGTTTCCGATTTTTCTGATTGCTTTTGTAATTCCGTCTGATGCGAAAATATCATAAATTTTTCCGATACCTATTGTTTCGAGTCCGCTTTCAGAAATATACGAAAGTGCGGTTTTTTCTATCGGTTTCAAAGAAAAATCATGTCTTCTGCTTGTTCTTTTGAAAGGATATTTATCTTCAAAAGGTCTTGCTATAACCCTTCCGACAGCATGTTTTCCGCATAAAATTTCTCTTGCAATTTCACAGTATTCATAAAGCGTTTCAACAGGAACAACATCTTCGTGTGCAGCTATCTGAAAAACGCTGTCTGCCGATGTATAAACTATCAGAGCACCCGTTTTCATATGTTCTTCGCCGTAGTCTTTGATAACTTCTGTTCCTGAATATGTTTTGTTACAGATAACTTTTCTGCCTGTTCTTTTTTCAAACTCGGAAATTATTTCATCGGGAAAACCGTCAGGATATGTCGGGAAAGGTTCTGAAAGGATTATCCCCATCATTTCCCAGTGTCCCGTTGTTGTATCTTTTCCCTTTGATTTTTCGGTCATTCTTGCGTAAACGCCCATAGGATTTTCGCAAGGTTTTGCATAGTCTATTCCGTCGATATTGAAAAGACCCAGTTTCTCCATATTAGGAACAAAAAGTCTGCCTGTATCATAGCAGGCTTTAAGGGTATTACTCCCCTCATCGCCATAATTTTTCGCATCGGGCATTTCACCTATCCCGACACTGTCAAGAACTATAAGAAAAACTCTTTCTGATTTCATATAAAAATCACTCCGAAAATAAAATATTTGCCTTGCTTGTTCCTATTCTGTCACAACCCGCTTTAACGAAATTTTCCATATCTTCTTTTATTCTTATTCCGCCCGCGGCTTTTATCTTTACATTTTCTCCGATATTCGCCTTGAATATTTCGATATCAGAAAGCTCAGCACCTTTTGTTCCGAACCCTGTAGATGTCTTTATATATTCAGCACCCGCATCTGTAACACATTTACAGAGTTCTTTCTTCTCATCATCTGTAAGATAACAAGTTTCTATGATAACTTTTAAAAGCTTTCCGCCACAAGCTTTTTTAACGGCAGAAATCTCTTCTGTTACCTTATCGAACTTTTTATCTTTTACAAAACCTAAATTTATTACCATATCAATTTCGTCGGCACCGTCTATAACCGCATTTCCTGTTTCAAAAACTTTTACTGCGGTTGTATTATATCCCAAAGGAAAACCGATTACTGTGCAAAGGTTAAGAGATGGAAAATTCTCTCTCGCCCACTTGATATATGCTGGTGGAATACAAACCGAAGCAGTACCGTATTTTACTGCTTCTTCGCATATTTTTCTTACATCTTCGGTTGTCGCTGTCGCTGACAATACTGTATGGTCGATTTTATTCAAAATCTCATTCGCGTTCATTATACTTTCTCCTTTTTCTTTTCTCTTATTAGATTATCATCAGTAACTTCTTCATCATCAGTTTCTTCTGAATTTTCAGTAACTTCTTCTATAGATTCTTCTTTGATTTCGTCGTCAATTTCCTCTTTGGTTTCCTCTTTTATTTCTTCATGAATTTCTTCTTTTATTTCTTCGGTTTTTTCTTGAGAAACTTCTTCTGTATCTTTGATTTCAGAAATCTTTTCTTTTTCTCCGTAAAGCTTTTTCATATTTTCATTGTATCTTTCGGCTATTATACAAAGTTCTGAAAATCCCTTTTCTTCAAGTTCTATATCCCCCGAAACATCGGCTTTATTAGCATTTTTGAGAAGCGGATTTATACAGAAAATCCTGTATACAAAAAACATCAGAACAGAAATTATAGCAACAAGCAAAAGTCCCGCTGACTGAATTGTTACAGACGCATGAAGCATTGCTGTTGAACGTTTTTTTTCAGTCTGATATTTCACATCAACATTATCTATGAAAAGTGAAAGGTCGGTTTCTATATCTTCTTTTGTTGATTTATATACATCGCCATAAAGAAGAATTCTGGCTTCATAGATTTTATCATCTTTTGAAAGACGTTTCTGATTGTCATTGAGTTCGTATTCTTTAAGATAAACAGGCAATGCCCTGTCATCAATGCCATTTGCGGAAGCGATAAGAAGCATTGATTTCGCTTCTGTATCCCTTATTGCAATCAGCTTTTCATAAAGTGATTCAAGAGGAATAAGTTCGGTCGTTGTAAACTTTCCGCTTTCTTTTATATGATTTATGGAATTTTCAACCGATTTTACTTTTTCTGCTTCTTCCCAATAGTTGTTAAGATGTGAAAGGTCGCTATCGATAACAAAAAGTTTCGCTTCGTTGGTAAAAAGGTCCGACGCTGATTTTATAGCATCACAATCATCGAAAAAGCTTTCTATTTCCTGCTCTTTGATATTTTTTTCATCGGTAGCACGATAGGTATAGAACATACTGTATAAAAGCATTAAAACCGACACAATTGCAAGTGTTATGAAAAAGCCGTCAAGACTTTTGCAACTTGGTCTTATCTTTATTTTTTTAAACATTTTCTGTATCGCCCCTTTTCAAAATGGTCATACAAGATAATATTACCTCATTTTGCCTTAAATGTCAAATATTTATCGTATTTTAGGCACTTTACAGAATTTTTATACAATTTGTATTTTATATTAAAGAATATTATACAATTAGTATAATATATTGATAAAATTATAGCAGGAAGATATTTTACTTCTTCCTGCCTATAGAACTTAAAGAACCTTATAATCCTTATCTTCAACTGCTTTTTTGAGAATTTCAAAATCAACTTCTTCAGAGAGTTTTACGATAACAGTTCCTTTTGTGTGGTCTGGAGTTGCTTCTGCTACGCCGTTTATGCTTTCGAGTGCTTTTTTAACAGCAGCTTCGCAATGTGAACACATCATTCCTTCAACTTTCATTGTGATTTCCATAGATTTATTCTTCCTTTCTTTTTTATCATTATTTATTTTTACAAAATTCAGTCTCAGAGCGTTTGATACAACAAAGAAGCTCGAAAGGCTCATAGCTGCGGCACCTATCATAGGTGACATTTCTATGTTCCACAGAGGAATAAGCGCTCCCGCCGCTATGGGAATTCCTATTATGTTGTAGATAAATGCCCAGAAGAGATTCTGTTTTATAACCGTCAGTGTTTTTCGACTGAGTGTTATCGCCGACGCAACATCCATAAGGCTGTTTTTCATTATAACAACATCTGCAGAATCTATCGCAATATCAGTTCCACTTCCTATCGCAAAACCTGTATCGGCAGAAGTAAGTGCTACTGCGTCGTTTATTCCGTCACCGACCATAGCTGTTCTGCCTTCTGATTTGAGTTTTTCTATGATTTTTCCCTTTTCATCGGGGGTAACTCCTGCATAGAATTTTTCTATTCCTGCCTTTTCTGCAACAGCCTTTGCGGTTCGCTCGTTATCACCTGTTATCATAACAACGGAAAGTCCCGCTTTTTTCATAGTTTCAACTGCTTTTACACTATCTTCTTTTATCTCATCAGAAACAGCAATAATCCCCATAAGTTTATCGCTTTTTGCAAAATAAAGTGGTGTTTTTCCTTCATCTGAAAGTTTTTCCGCCTTCATTCTGATATCATCAGAAATATCGCAATAATCAGAAATAAATGAGAGCTTTCCTCCGATTATTTTTTCACCATTTACAGATGCCGAAAGTCCGCTTCCCGAAAGTGTTTTAAAATCAGAAACTTCTGATATTTCCGCATTATTTTCGATGGCATATTTAACAACGGCTTTTCCGAGAGGATGCTCGCTGTTTTTTTCAAGCGAAGCCGAAAGAGAAACAAGTTCTGACGAAGAAAACGAAGAAGTCGGAACAACATCTGTTACAACAGGTTCGCCTTTTGTAAGAGTTCCCGTTTTATCAAGCGCTATAATCTTTGTTTTTCCCGTGTTTTCAAGCGACTCTGCCGTCTTGAAAAGAATGTTGTTTTTAGCACCTACCCCCGAACCTACCATAACGGCAACAGGAGTTGCAAGTCCTAATGCACAAGGACAACTTATAACGAGAACAGAAATCGCTCTCGAAAGCGAAAATGCCGTATCTTTTCCGACGATAAGCCAAATTATAAGCGTTATCAGAGAAAGAACAAGAACAACGGGAACAAAAATCCCCGAAACCTTATCGGCAATTTTAGCAATAGGTGCTTTAGTTGCCGCCGCATCGCTCACCGTTCTTATTATTCCCGAAAGAACAGTTTCTTCTCCTATTCCTTCCGCTCTGAACGTTATATGTCCATAGGTATTTACCGTTGCGGCAAAAACCTTGTCCCCCTCTTTCTTTTCCGAAGGCACGCTTTCAACCGTGAGAAGAGATTCGTCAATAGCGGTATTTCCGCTTAAAACTACCCCATCAACCGAAATACTTTCTCCCGGCTTAACCGAAATTATATCGCCTTTCACAACATCTTCAACGGGGATAGTAAGTTCTTTTCCGTCTCTGATAACCGTTGCGGTTTTGGGTGAAAGTTTCATAAGAGATTTTATTGAATCGGTTGTTTTACCCTTAGAATAAGCCTCAAGCGACTTTCCGAGAGTTATGAGAGTGAGTATCATAGCAGCGGATTCGAAATATAAATTATGATAATTTCCCTTACCCGCGGTCATCATAAAAAGGTTAAAAGTGCTGTATATAAAAGATGCACCCGAACCTAACGAAACAAGGCTATCCATATTAGGAGAACGATTTATGAATCCCTTAACACCGTTTATAAAAAATTTCTGATTTATAACAATAACAATCGCTGAAAGAATAAATTGCAATAATGCGAGGGCGATATGATTTCCTTCAAAAAACGATGGCACGGGTAAAGAAAACATATTATGTCCCATTGAAAAATACATAAGCGGAAGAAGAAATACAAGCGACACAACAAAACGTTTTATTATCGGAACAAACTCAGATTTTTCGGTTTCTTTTTCTGTTGTTTTTCCACTCGATTTTCCGTCTTTCAATGAAGCTGTATAACCTGCTTTTATAACGGCAGATACGATTTCTTCTTCAGAAGTTTCACCCTCTGTAATCATAGTTCCTGTAAGAAGATTTACACTGCATTCTTCTATTCCTTCAAGCGAAGAAACCGCTTTTTCAACTCTTGCCGAACAAGCCGCACAACTCATTCCGCCGACTGTAAAAGTTTTTTTCAAAATCACACCTCTTTTGCCGAAAAATAGTCATTGATTTAAAGTATACCATATTACTATACATTCGTCAAGTTCAAAAAGATTTACTTTTCTATTGAAAACCTCTGAAATAAGTGATATAATATAATGTAATTATTTTAAAATAGTATTATAATTCCAAGGAGATTTTATATTATGCATACAAATGTATTCTTCCCTTTACCATTGCCCGTTCATATTGCTTTCGGCGTTTTCGGGGCATTATTTTTCATATTCATGTTTGCGAGAAAAAAATCGTTTCATTATCTTCTTCTCACAACATCAATCCTTTCAACATTTTTAATCTATCTCTGCAACACAAAAACAACACGTATGATTCTTGGAATCGAAGAGCTTATTCTTTATATTCTCATACTCGTTTTCATGTTTCTGGACAGCAGAAAGAAAAAGAAAGAAGAAACTTCCGAGAAAGAGGTTAGTGAAGATGAAAATAGTAATTCTTGAAGAAAACGCAATAAATAATAACGACCTTTCTCTCGACGCTTTAAAAGAACTCGGAGAAGTTACATCTTATGGTGTTACTCCGCCAGAAAAAATTGTCGAATATATAGACGATGCAGAGGTTGTTTTATGTAACAAGGCAAACCTTACAAGAGAGATTCTTTCTCAATGTAAAAACCTCAAATACATCGGTGAATGTGCAACGGGTTATAACAACATAGATATCGTTGCCGCAAGAGAAATGGGCATTACGGTTACCAACGCGGGACAGTATTCAACAATGGCTGTTGCTTCTCATGTTTTCGCTTTCATAGCAGAACATTTTTCTAAAATCCATGAGTACTCGGAATCTGTAAAAAAAGGCGACTGGATAAAATCAGAAAGTTTTGTTTATTACCTTTCGCCGACAGAAGAACTTTTTGGCAAAACAATGGGTATCATAGGTTTCGGAAGCATAGGAAAAGCTGTTGCTAAAATCGCTGACGCTTTCGGAATGAAAGTTATTGTTTCAACAAGAACAATCCCCGAAAAAGACGCTTATCCATATGAATTTGTTTCAAGAGAAGAACTTTTCAAGAATTCTGATATAATCTCACTTCATTGTCCTTTAACCGATGAAACAAAAAATATCATAAACAAAGAAACGCTTTCTATGATGAAGAAGAACGCATTCCTCATAAACACATCAAGAGGCGGAACAGTTGTCGAAAAAGACCTTGCTGATGCCCTTAACGAAGAGAGAATAGGCGGTGCGGCGGTTGATGTTGTTGCGGTTGAACCAATGCTTTCTGACAACCCGCTTTTCACAGCAAAGAATATCATAATAACTCCACATATTGCCTGGGCACCAAGACAGACAAGAGAAAGACTTCTTTCAATAGTAACAGAAAACTTAAGAGCCTATCTCGCGGGTAATCCCATAAACAAGGTAAACTAACCGAAAGGAAAATCATATATGTCTAAAATTTCAGAGAAAAAAAGAGTTGTCTTTAAAATCGGAACATCAACCCTTACTCACAGAACGGGTATGCTCAATATAAGACGTGTTGAAAATCTTGTAAAGGTTCTTGCTGATGTAAAAAATCAGGGACACGAAGTTATTATAGTAACATCGGGGGCAGTTGGTCTCGGGTGCGCTAAACTCGGTCTTAAAGAAAGACCATCAGACACTCCCTCAAAGCAGGCTGCTGCCGCTGTAGGTCAGTGTCAGTTAATGTATCTTTATGACAAGAATTTCTCCGAATATAACATTCCCGTTGCACAGATGCTTCTCACAAAATATGTTATCGAACCTGTAAGAAGAGCGAATGTTATAAACACAATGACAAAACTTTTAGAGCAGGGCGTTATCCCTATTGTAAACGAAAACGACGTTGTTGCTATCGACGAACTTGAACTTGAAGTTGGCGAAAACGATTCTCTTGCCGCTATAGTAGGAACTCTCGCAGGGGCAGACCTTATCGTTATCCTCTCTGATATCGACGGACTTTACGACGGCGACCCGAGAAAAAATCCCGATGCTAAACTTATCCCCGTTGTTGATGAAATAACAGATGAAATCCGCGACATCGCAGGCGGTGCAGGAACAGCACACGGTACGGGCGGAATGAAGACCAAAATCAATGCCGCAGAAATTGCAAACGAAGCGGGAATTGATATGGTTATCATGAACGGAAAAAATCCTATGAAAATATACGAACTCTTTGAAGATGTTCCTACAGGAACTGTTTTCAGAGCCAAGGAGGACTGATTATGACATATATAGAAACACTTGGGCTTAACGCTAAAAAAGCGTCTGTAAAGATTGCATCAGCATCTACAGGCGAAAAGAATGTCATTCTCGAAAATATCGCAAAAGCTTTAAGAGAAAACACAGACAGAATTATCGAAGCTAATAGAATTGACATAAGCAAAGCAAAAGAAAACGGTATTTCTGATGTTATGGTCGACAGACTCATGCTTGACGAAAAACGCATAAACGCTATTGCCGATGCTGTTGTTGCTCTTACAAAACTCGGTGATCCCGTTGGTCAGGTTATAGGCGGACATACACACCCTAACGGAATGAAAATTGAAAAGGTAAGAGTTCCTTTAGGCGTTATCGGAATCATCTATGAATCACGTCCTAATGTAACTGTTGACGCAGCGGCACTTTGTATAAAATCAGGAAACGCAACAATACTCCGTGGCGGAAAAGAAGCTATAAATTCAAATATCCTTCTTGTAGAGATTATGCGTGAAGCTATTGAAAAGTCAGGATTCCCAAAAGATATCGTTGCTATTATTGAAGACACATCAAGAGATGTTGCGAACGAATTCATGCGTTGCAACAAATATGTTGACGTTCTTATTCCAAGAGGCGGTGCGGGGCTTATAAACGCCTGTGTTATGAACGCAACTGTTCCAGTTATCGAAACAGGTACAGGAAACTGTCATATCTTCATCGACGCTTCTGCCGATAAAGAAATGGCGATAAACATAACAAACAACGGCAAAACTCAACGTCCTTCAGTTTGTAACGCTGTTGAAAGCCTGCTTGTTCATAAGGATATCGCAGACGAACTTCTCCCGCTTATCAAAAACAAACTTGATGAACATAATGTTGAAATAAGAGGCTGCGAAAAAACACTCGCTATCTTAGGTGAAAGCGATAAGGTAAAACTTGCTACAGAAGAAGATTATGACACTGAATTTTTGGGGTATATTCTCTCCTGCAAGGTTGTTGATGATATCGATGAAGCTATCGAACATATCTCTAAATACACAACTCATCATTCAGAATGTATAATAACAGAAAACTTCAGAAACGCAGAAAAATTCTTAAACAGCATTGATGCTGCGGCAGTTTATGTAAATGCATCAACAAGATTTACAGACGGCGAAGTTTTCGGACTGGGTGCTGAAATAGGAATTTCTACACAGAAACTTCATGCAAGAGGCCCTATGGGACTTTCTGAACTCACAACAATAAAATACCTTATACGCGGAAACGGTCAGATAAGATAAGGAGCATAATATGAGCATATTTGACAGTAAAAAGAAAAAGAGCAAACCTGATGATGAAGGCTTTTTCGATTACGACGCTTACATATCGGGAAAAGAGGAAAAATCCTCATCGGATATTTTAAAAGAAACCGACCCTGATAAGCTTATTGAAGCTATCGCGGAAAAGAAAGCAAGAGATAAGATTTCTGAAGATATGAAACTTCCTGAAGAAAAGGAAGCGGAAGAAAAAGCAAAAGCTGAAAAAACAACAGAAACAAAACCCGAAGAAGTAGCTGTTGAAGAAGTAAAGGCCGAAGAAGTAAAGCCTGAAGAATCAAAACCCGAGGAAAAACCTCAGGAAAAGGTTGAAGAAAAGCCAAAGAAAAAACTTTTTCAAAAAGCAGAAAAAGCTGATAAAAAACAGGACAAAAAATCCGATACAGCAAAGGCAGAAGAACCTGTAAAAATCACTCCTGAAATCGAAGAACAACCTGTTCCCGAAATGATAGAGGGCGCTCCTGAGAAGGAATCTGTTTCTGTTTCGATTGAAGATATAAAATCAAGTTTTATGAATATGCCTTCTCCCGAAAAGAAGGAAGATGAAA
>CALGTU010000144.1 GCA_937901465.1 uncultured Clostridia bacterium
ATTTTATCATAGTATTATCAGGTTGTCAATAGGTTTTTTCAATATTTTTCATATTTTTTGTCGTTTATTTTTATAACAATTGACTGTTTTCCAAGTTGTTCCCAACGATCAAGAAAATCCTTTTTTCGATAAGCAACAATTTTCATTTTGTTATTCGGATCAGAAAAATAAAATCTTTCGCTGTCATATCCGCAAAGGACAAGAGAATGTGAGTTTTTAGGCCAGCAGAATTCTTCTCCTGTTGTTTCTAAAATCCACTTATTAGAGTCAATATACTGCAGAGCAACCATGTTCGATGATGCCCAGACCTGAACAGGCATACCTGCTCTTATAAGTGCTTCAAGATCTTCTGCATAAAGATTTTCGAGTATAATCGCTTCGTATTCATATCCTCTGTCGCCGAAAAAATCATTCAAAGATTTTTCGATTACCGTGTTATAACAACCAAAACCTGTTTTTTTAGGATTACCGACAAAAGTTTCATAAGGATCGGGGCCTTTTCTTTGTTTACCATTGTTAAAATATGTAAAATGAATACTTCTGGGAAGATAATTATCACAAAGCTCTATCTTATCCACTTTTATGCCTATATAATTCAGGTATGCCGTTGCGGAAGTTATTTCACAGCCGTTAGGAAGTTCAGGATACTGATTAACGACAGGAACATCCAGTTGTATTTTTCCAAAATGAGATTTAGGTTTTCTGTAACCTTCCGACAACGCCATTATTTCCTCATCCGAAAGTTGCCTTGCAACCGAAAGTTTATCAGAGTCATGTTCTAATGTCGACGAAGCAAGACTATCCGCATATGAGCTCGAAATTATCATTGAAAGAAGGCTTACCACAAAAGCAAATTCAATCGATATAATCACAAATGTATTCCGCAATTCAGCACCTCCCCTATCCAAGACATCTTCAATCTTTGATTATTATACCATAATTCTATTCAATATAGCAAGTATAGAAGAGTTTTTCTTGACATTAACACTTTAATATGGTATATTGAGTTTGTATTTTTTTATAAAAAGGAGTGATGTTATTTGGTAAAACTTGATAAAGTATCCTTCTCTTACGGAAAAACAAATATACTCAATAACCTCTCTCTTACCGCAGAAAACGGAAAATGTCTTGTAATCGCAGGCCCGAACGGATCCGGTAAATCAACATTATTGTCGATTATCGCAGGTGCAAGAAAAGCTTCGTCTGGCAAAGCAGAAATTAGTGATAAAATAGGGTATGTTCCCCAAGGAATTTCATTGTTCGAAGATTTATCAGTCAAAGAAAATATTAGGTTTTTTGCATCTGTAAGCAAGACAAAATTTATAGATTTAAATTTATTACCTTTCAATCTCACACCGATTGCAAACAAAAAAATATCAAAACTTTCGATTGGTATGAAAAAAAGAGTATCCATCGTATGCGCTTTAGTATCAGATCCTTCTGTGATAATACTTGACGAGCCTTGTGCTGCACTTGATATACTCTATCGTGACGAACTTCTGGAACTTATAAACAAACTCAAATCAAACGGAAAAACAATAATCTATGTAGGTCACGATTTTAACGAAATTTCGCGTATATATGATACTCTTTTACTGATAAAAAACGGTAACACCGTATTTTATAAAACCAAAGATGAGCTACCTTCTTCTTCTGACGAACTTGAAGAATATGTAAGAAAAGCTCTGATATCTTAGGAGGATGGAAAAATGGAAGAAATGACAAACAATCTTACCCCCAGCGAAGAAACTCCGGTAACAACTGAAGAAAGTGTTGTTGAAGAAGAAGTTTCTACAGTTGAAGAATCTTCAGTAGAGGAGGAAACTCCTATTGTTGAAGAAACACCCGTAACCGAAACACTCCCCGATGTTAAAGAAACTCCTGTTACAGAGGTAACAGCACCCGAAAGCATTACATCTGTTTACTCAGCTGTTCCTGAAGTTGCAGAAGGCCCTAAAAAGAAGAACCTCGTTCCTCTTTTTGTAGGACTCGGAATTGCAATTCTTGTAATTATTGCAGGTATTATTATCGCAGTAAACAGAAACTATCTTTATGCTAAAATAGCTCCTGAAGCATACTCAATAAAGGCTGCCGAAAAAACTCTTTCAACTTTCGAAGACAGACTCAATAATACACCATTCGGGATTATATTTGATTTGAACGATGCGCTTGTAAATGGTTCTGTCGGAGTAGGGGCAGAATTGTCTTCAGATGTTGACGGAGTAGAGACAACTATGGGCGTTGACTTTGAAATGGCAAGAAATATTGAATCAAAAGAAAATAAGCTTTATTTTTCACTTGATTATATGGGTGTTTTCGCCGATGTTACTGCTTATGCAAACGACAGCAGACTCATATTCTTCTCATCGCTCTTCGATAATGAGTATGGCATGAATTATGAAAATCTCGCATCAAGATTGAATGAAAAGTTCGATTTAGGAATGACTGATGAAGAAATCGAAATCTATCAGCAGGAACTTGACGCTGCAAAAACACAGACAGACTTTAATATCATGGATTATGAAAAGAGTTTCCTCTCACTCCGTGATAAATTCCTCGAAACAATGAAGCCCGAAGTTATATATGAAAAAACAAATCTTCAGGGCGAAGAAGTAAAATGTATTGCGGTAAAATATACAGTTGAAAAAGAAGATGCTGTTGCAATTATTAACGAATATATTGAAATCATAAAAAATGATGAAGCACTCAAAGAAGCAATAAATCTTTATCCTGATGAATTCGGCTACTCTTCTTATGATGAAGAATCAGATGACAGTGCTTACGAAGGTTACCTTGCTCAGATCGAAGAAGTGGTTACAAGATTCGAAGAAGAATACAACGGAACTCTTCATATCGACCTTTATTCAAACACAAGCGGAAGTCTTGTAAAAGTTCTCGTTTATGGCGATATTTCAATTTACGATGAATACCTTGAAGAAACAAAAACAGGATATTATTATACTGCTCTTGACCTCGGCAAAAAGCCCGAAAACTCAAATCGTGCAACATTTGTAGTACACACAAACGAAACAGGAGCACCTGAAAATGATCCTGCTGTTATGACAATCGGATATATCGAAAATGAAAATTCAGATTCAAAATACTCTTCAGAAATCTCAATGTCTGTTCTTGAAGAGTCGTATTATGATGATGAAGAAGATTATTTTGAAACAATTGCTATTATCACAAATTATGATAGAAAAACCGAAATTATAGATTTAAAAACGACTTACGAATCCGAACTTGATGAAGAATACGGTTATGAACCCGAAGATCTTTCTGTTTCAGGTAAACTCAGCAGAAATGCTGATGGTTCAAAGCTTGAATTTAACGATATTCTTGTTGATGAATACGGCGATGTAAGACTTGACCTTGATATCAATATCTCAAAGGAAGCTGAAGTTGTTGCTCCTGAAGATTATAAGGAACTGGACGACTGGACAGAGGAAGACATCGAAAATATGACTTCAGGACTTGAAAATTTCATTATGAAACTTGTTTATGGTAACCAGGATTTTTAAATAAGGAGCGTTTAATTTGAAGATAATTGCTTTGCTCAGAAAAAACGGATTATTGTTTTTGAAAAGCTCAGTAATTTCTGTTATCGTTTCTATTGTATTTGCGGCAGGCTGTTTGCTTGCCGCAAATACTTTATCGGACAGAAATGCGAGAGAATATACAAAGCTGAAAATTGCTGTTGTCAACAATGATACAAGCGATAGTTCGACGTTAGCTGTAAAAATTCTTACTAATTCGGTCAAATCTCTTAATGCGGTTCTTTCGATGTCGGTTATGAATGAAGATGATGCTTTTATTGAAATAGAAAAAGGTAATCTGAATGGAATTCTTGTTATTCCCGACGGTGCCATAGAAGGTTATCTTTATGGGAACGATATTCCGATGACATTCCATATATCAAACTCTTCCCCCTATGAATACATTATACTCAAACAAATCGGAGAAACAGGAAGAAAAATGCTTTCTTCGGGTCGTTCGGGAACATATACTGTTCAAAGGATAATGTATGAAAAAGGAAATAAAGATAAATACAATGAGATTTCAGACAGAATAAACACAGTTCTTCTCTCAAAAACTCTCGGTGCATACAGTGATATGACTATTTGGAAAAATATAAATTTAGGTGGTGCTGTTGTTCCGCTTATCCCACATCATATTCTTTGCTTCTTTGCATTTTTTATGTTATGTTCAGTTTCTTTATGGGGTAAATTCATACTTAATGATACTTCGTCTTCTATCCTTCAAAGAATGTTCTGTTCAAAAATAAATTCTTCTTTTTCATAACACTTATTTGCTATATCTTGCAATATTTTTATATATTCTTCCTTAACATTATTTACAAATTCTCCAATAGCATTTTCCATACGAAAGTTAGTATATTCTTCATTTAATTCTAATTCGATTACTTTTCTTAAAACTTGTCCTTCACTATT
>CALGTU010000145.1 GCA_937901465.1 uncultured Clostridia bacterium
AGTCCGCGAGGGTGAGGGTTCTTTCGTCGATACATCAAATGCGACTTTCGAAAAAGATCCCGTTTACGAACATAACTGGACAGAAATCTATAAGAATTATTGATATAAAAACTAACGGAGGATTACAAAATGAACACAAAAAAGAACATAGCGTTTGCAATGTCGGTTTCTCTCATAGCATCAATGACACTTGCTCTTTCAGGGTGTAACCCGACTCCCCCTGAAGTTACCGAAGTCTATACCCCCAAGGTAGAAACATCTGTTGAAACAACCATTGTAACAACAGAAGAAACCGAACCCCCTCTCGTTCTTCTTCCCGAAGCACAGGAAAGAATGGAAAGATACGAACACTATGCAGGCTGGATAAATATCCCCGGAATAGTTGATGAACCGATAGTTCAGTATTCGGATAATGATTATTATTTAAACAGAAACCCCGATCAGCAGAAAGACATTGCAGGTTCTATATATGCCGATTTCAGATGTATTTTAAATACAAGAAAACGTTCAGGCAATATCGTTCTTTACGGACACAACCAGAAAGACGGTTCAAGATTCGGTCAGCTTGATTTCTATAAATGGAATCCTTTAACCTATTATCAGCAGAAACCCGTTGTCTATGTTGACACAGCCTATGAAAAGAGAGTTTATAAAATCTGCTCAATGTTCATTATAAATACAAAGCCCGAACATGACACACGTCCTCTTTTCGATTACCATAACTACATAGACCTTACCGATGAAGCAAGATTCAACGAGTTTGCAGACCAGATTAAAAAGCGTTCTCTCCTCGTTATCCCCGATGTCGATGTTCAGTATGGCGACAGATTCATAACACTTTCAACATGTAGCACAGAATTCGAAAGCTCAAGATTTGTTATCATAGCAAGAGAACTCCGCGAGGGAGAAAGTGCAGAAGTAGATACATCAACAGCTAAGGTGAATGATAATCCTCTTTACCCTGAAATCATCTATAAATATCAGGGCGGAAGTTACAGAGAAGAATAAAAAAGAAGGAATGACATTATGAAAAGAACATCTCTTGCAGGCTTTACTGCAGTTGCTGTTATAGGTCTTGTGTATACCGCTTTGTATACAACAGTCGGTGAAACAACAAAAACGGGCGATTTGTCAGAATATATAGAGGCAAATGCAATATCTGTTGTTTCTTCGGATTCTCTTACAGAATACAACGCTTTTATTCCCGAAGAAGTTATTGTAACAAAGGGAACAACAGCAAGAACAGATATAACAGCGGGAATGGATAAAAACCCCGTTTCAACCTTACAGGGCGCCGAGGGAAGCGGTGATGCGGGAAAACTTTCACAGCATTCAATGGCTGTCATAACAACACCAAAAGCTACAACCCCAAAAGCTACAACCCCAAAGGCAACAACACCTAAGGTTACTACAACCCCTAAAGTTACTACAACTCCTAAAGTTACTACAACTCCTAAGGTAACAACAACACCCGTTACCACAACAACTCCGAAAGTAACTACAACGCCGGTAACGACGACAACTCCCGAAACAACGACTACTCCCGTTACTACTACAACACCGGTGACAACAACAACTCCCGAAACAACAACCACCCCGGAAACAACTACAACAAAAGCAACAACAACAGAAGCTGATGAATACGAGGATGAAGATGTTTCATCATCATGGGGAGAACTTACATATAAATATAATGGTACAAAATATACAGATGATGCCTTTACAGTAGTATGTAAAGTTGTTGAAGCAGAAATGGGCGCTTCGTTTGATGAAGAAGCTTTGAAAGCACAGGCTGTTGCTGCTTATTCTTTCATAAAATCCAAGAACAATAACGGCGTCGCACCTTCACTTGCCATGAAGAGCAATGTTTCAAATAAGGTAAAGAAGGCGGTTTCTGCTGTATCGGGAGAAGCAATTTATTATAACGGAAAAATAATCGAAGCAGTTTATTCCGCGTCACAGGGCGGTGCTTCAGCAGGTTCAGAACAGGTATGGGGCGGAAGAGTTCCTTATCTTGTTTCTGTTGAAAATGATTATGACGAATATGATACAAAACATTATGGCTATGAAAAGGTATTTGATGAAGACGATGTAGAAGAATATCTCGAAGATTATCTCGGAGAATCCCTTTCTTCTGACCCTGATGAATGGTTTGTGATAGAAAGCCGTTATGACAGCGGATATGTAAAGGAAGTAACTCTCGACGGAACAAAAACCGTTTCGGGAAGAACTGTCAGAGAAACCATATTCGGAATGAAACTTAAATCAGCAAATTTCGAAGTAGAATATGATGAAGATGAAGGCGAATTCATCTTCACAACCTATGGCTATGGCCATGGCGTAGGCCTTTCACAGATAGGTGCAAACCTTTATGCAACAGAGGGTGGATACGACTACGAAGAAATCCTCCTCCATTACTATACAGGCGTAACTGTAAGATAGGAGAAACTTTATGCAGATGTATGATATTATCTGTAAAAAGAAAACAAATAAAGAACTTTCAACCGAAGAAATAAACTGGCTTGTAAAAGAATTTACCTCAGGTAATATTTCCGATGCACAGATGACAGCATTTTTAATGGCGGTTTATTTCAATTCGATGACCGAAAGAGAAACTCTCGATTTAACTCTCGCTATGCAGTATTCAGGCGATGTTTTAGACCTTTCTTCAATAGACAAAATAACTGTCGATAAACATTCAACAGGCGGAGTAGGGGATAAAACAACCCTTTTCATAGCACCCACAGTTGCTTCTCTCGGTGTTAAAGTTCCTAAAATGTCAGGCAGAGGTCTTGGCCATACAGGCGGAACAATCGATAAACTCGAAAGTATCGAAGGATTTAATACAAGTCTTTCTTTTGATGAATTCAGAGATATCGTAAAATCAGTAGGCTGTGCCGTTGTCGGACAGACAGGAACACTCACTCCTGCCGATAAAAAAATCTATGCCCTGCGTGATGTAACAGCAACGGTTGATAGTATTCCTCTTATCGCATCAAGTATTATGAGTAAAAAACTCGCAACGGGCAATAGCTGTATTCTTCTTGATGTAAAATGCGGAAGCGGTGCTTTTATGAAAGATAAAGAATCCGCAAAATCACTTGCCGATACAATGGTTAAAATCGGGAATAATGCGGGAAGAAACTGCTCGGCTTTAATAACCGATATGACCAAACCACTCGGAAGAGCGATAGGAAATTCTCTTGAAGTGATAGAAGCAGCAGAGGCTTTAAAGGGAAAAGAAAAGGGTGAATTTTTTGACCTTTGCATAGAACTTTCAGCAAATATGCTTTCTCTCGCGGGTAAAGGAACTCCAACCGAATGTGCAGCTATGGCAAGAGAAACCGTTGAAAGCGGAAAGGCTTTCGCTAAGTTCAAAGAAATGATTTCTGCTCAGGGCGGAAATCCCGAAGTTGTCGAAAATTACAAATTGTTTAAACAACCAGAAAATATACAAGAAGTATACGCTGATAAATCAGGTATCGTAACCTGCAACGATTGCGAAGCGATAGGTCTTGTTTCACTTTCACTCGGAGCTGGCAGAACAGTAAAAGATGCTCCTATTGATCATTCAGCAGGTGTTTATCTTAATAAGCTTTGCGGAGAGAGAGTAGAAAAGGGCGAAAAAATTGCAACTCTCTATTCGTCAACAGACTGCGATATGACAAAAATCGGCGAGAGATTTAGTTCTGTATATCAAATTACAGATGTCAATTTGGTATAAAGTTCACAATTTTTAAATAATTTGCACATAAACGCTTGACAATTTCATAGAATTGCGTATAATTTAAACTATGGTATTATAAAGTTCGTGGCAGGACTTTTGTTGTGGATCATTTAGGAGGTATTCGGTATGGGTATTGCAGACGTTGTAGGTTCAATCGGATCGACAGCAACAGGCGTTGCTGATAAGGCTAAAAGCATTTCCGAAGTAGGAAACCTTAAAAGAAAAATAGCATACGAAGAAGAAAGAATTGTTGAAATTTTTGCAGATATCGGTAAAAGTCTTTATGAAAATCGCAATCAGGATTTAAGCGCATTTGCTCCTCTTTGTGATGATATTGATGTTCGTAAGCGCAGAATCAAGAGAATGCGTCTTGAAATGAACGAAATCCGTGGCGTTAAGCTCTGCGAAACATGCGGAACAGAAGTTGACGAAAAGTACCAGTATTGCGGCGTTTGTGGTGCTAAACTTCCCTCAAGCCGTGAAGTTCAGATAGGCGAAGTATCAAGCGAAACTTCAGGTCTTATCGCTGGTTCAACAGTTACAGAATAGTATATTTTCCGCCTGATTTTTCTCAGGCGGATATTTTTTTAAAAAAATTTCAAAAAAGGTATTGACATAGTAAAAAACCTATGCTATAATGTATAAGCATTAAGTTAATAGTTGTGGAGAGGTATCGAAGTGGTCATAACGAGGCGGTCTTGAAAACCGTTTGCCTTCACGGGCAC